>JAABTF010000011.1 GCA_011389965.1 Halothiobacillus sp. | reverse complement strand
TCCGGAGCGTCGGTCCAAGACCGTAGTGCGATGGCCAGCTGGTCGGCACTGGCGGCCACCTCGACCCGTGAAGGCCGGGCCGAGGCCGATGCCACCAGCACCACCGGGGGGCTGGGGAGCGCCTTCTCCGGCTTGGCCGGGGGCTCCGCCGGTGCGTCCGGCAGTATCTTCTCCCCCCAGCCGGGGAGCGCTGCGCCGGCCCCCAATCCCCAGCTGCCCGCGCAACTTGGTCAGCAGATCCAGTGGATGACGAGCAAGGGGGTTTCCAAGGCCAGTATCGAATTGCGTCCGGCCGACCTGGGTCCATTGAAGATTGCCGTGGAGAACCATGGTGAGGAAACCCGGATTGCCCTGACCGCCACCAACCCCGCCGCCCAAGGAATGCTCGAGCAACACCTGCCGCGATTGCGCGAATGGTTGCAGGAATCCGGCCTGGCTAACAGCGAGGTGGAGATAAGCCTGGGTGAAGACAATCCAGCGGATCAGGCTTTGGCCGACGCCGAAGGCGGGATGCAAGGGCAGACTGAGCAGCCGGGAGGCGGTGCAGGTGACGAGGCCTCGGTGACGTCAATGGCCGGAGAGGATGGCGAAGGCGGTGATGGGGATGGTTTGGCCGAGGACCGATTGGTACTCGACCTGTTTGCCTGAACAACCTGTTCCCGCCGCTCACTGCTTAGAGTGTGGCTGTCGCAGTTAATGGTAATCCGCCCGGATGTGAACTGACCCCTGAAAGTTGGACACCCATCCAACTGACAGGGTCAGTTCAGATGGGCGGATTTTTCGTTTTGTGGCTCGGATTATCTTTTCCGGTCCTTTTCCCTAGGTTGCGTTGACGTTCCGGGTTTTATCGGATAGATTTCCTGTCATTCTGACGGGCAAGGGATATGTCTGTATTTCTAGCGAAACGGGCGCCCATTCAGCCGATTTTCATCAGGAGTCAATATCCAAATGAGTAATATCGATGTGCAGAACCTTTCGGCCGACGAGCTGAAGAAGCTGGTAAGCGATGCGGAGCAGGCATTGCGTGATCGCAACCAGAATCGGGTCATGGAATTGCGTCGGGAGGCCGAAGAGCTGGCTGCCGAACTCAATACCACGGTGGCCGATGTCTTCGGTCTGGAAAAGACATCCAAGCAGGCAGGCAAGAAGTTGCCGCCGAAGTTTATCAATCCCGCCAACCCGTCGCAGACTTGGTCCGGTCGTGGCAAGCGTCCCAACTGGTTGGTCGATGAATTGAACAAGGGAAAGAAACTGGAAGACTTCCAAATCTGACGAGTGGCGCATTCATGCCGGTTTTCGCTGCCCCTCGCGGGCAGCCTTGGAATCCGGTTTGCCGAGATAAAAAACCCCGCGCCTGGCGGGGTTTTTTGTGTTTTAGTAGTTGCGGATTTGCCTGGTTATGCCTCCACGAGGCTGCACAGCCACTGCGGCGGTTTTTCTATCTGCCCCAGTCCGTGACGTGCGGCACGCTCGATTATCCCCTGTTCGTGATAAAGGCCTTCATTATCGGCCCACTCGCGCACCTCTTCTTCCAGAATGCCCTGGTGTTTTGCCACGCTAATCAATTGCACCACGCCATCCCGATGCCATTTGGCTTGAGTGGTGTTTTTTTCCTCTTGGGTTTCGGCAATGGCGACCGATGCGGCGGCAATCAGTGGCGCATCGGCAGCTTGGCGGGCGGCATCGGTGGCCAGGAGCCTGGCGGCCAGGGGGCAGGTCACCTCGGCGGGGGCGTGCAGAGCCAGTGCGGTCACGAAGGCCACCTGCAGTTGTTCCGGATCGCTGGTCGCTCGCTCGACCAGTAGATTGAGCACGGCGCGGTATTCGCCGTGGGTGATCATCAGGGCCATGCCATGGTCGAGCCGGTCGGCATCCAGCTGCCGATGTAGGCGGGTCAGAACCAGCCGCCACAGCGCGATGCGCTCGTCGCTGAGTTGGGGGGTCAGGATATCGAGGGCTTCCTCGGCGCCGCCCTGTTCGACCAGTTGCTCGATCAGGCGATCGGCGGCCTCGATCAGCAGTTCGGGGTCGGACGATGTGCCGGCTGTTTCCACGGCGTGGGTCAGTGGTCCGATGGCCTTGAACAGACTGCCTTTCTGACGATGCAGGGTGGCCAGATCCCAGTGCACCTCGGTGGCCACCTCGGGAGGCAGTTCGCCGAAATCGGCGTGGCCGGTCAGCTCGGTGAGCAAGCGGATGGCCTCGGTGTGTTCGCCGTGGGCGGCCCGCGCCAGGGCTAGCGTGTGCGTCAACGCCGGGTCAGGGGTCTCGGCGAGCAAGGATTCGGCCATCTCGATGGCTGCCACGAGTTCGCCGGCGGTCATAAGAGTGACACACAGGCCGTCGGCGATCTCGAAACGGCGCGGGTCGTGGCAGTGGCGCATCCAGGCGAGCAGCCAGCGCAACGCGTCCACATCGAGTTGTTCATCCTGCCAGCGTTCGCGGTAGTACCAGTCGATCACGGCGGCAGCGGCATCGCAGTCGATCCCGGCTTCCTGCGGCGGTGTGGTCATCCCGGCGCGTGCGGACTCCAGGGTGTCGGGCAGGGGCTTTGACATGACAGCGCTCGTCGATTGCTTTTCTGGATGGATGAGCCGCCCTCGGGCGGCGCGAAACGAATTCTACCCGATTCGGCGCGGGCCAATTTGGGCGCCGGCCTCGACACGACAGGTGGCTCCGTTATACTCCGCCGCCGGAGTTGGTCAGATTGTCGCGGCGTCCCTTTCCTTCTGGGAGGGGGGCGTCGAGGAAAGTCCGGGCTCCATAGGGCACGGTGCCAGGTAACGCCTGGGCGGCGCGAGTCGACGGAAAGTGCAGCAGAAAGCAAACCGCCGATGGCCGCAGCAATGCGGCACAGGTAAGGGTGAAATGGTGCGGTAAGAGCGCACCGCACGCGTGGCAACACGTCGTGGCAAGGTAAACCCCACCGGGAGCAAGGCCAAATAGGGGAACGACGGCGTGGCCCGCGCTGTTCCCGGGTAGGCTGCTCGAGCGCAACGGTGACGTTGCGCCCAGATGAATGGCAATCCACGACAGAACCCGGCTTACCGACCGACTCCACCCCATTTCAATCGTGTTGCCTGCTCCCTCTCGCGGAGCTGGCGATGACGCGATCTGCCTACGTCGAGCGTAATCGGCGAGGCGCGGACTTCGGCCCGCCTCACCCATCTTGTTTTCTCCCTCCCCGGCAAGTGAGTGCCGATCTCAATCGGCGCAGCCCTTCCTCGTGCGGTTTGTTACCTATGCCCCGTAACCCGCTGTTTTTATCTGGAAACGCTCTGCCGAATCCGTTGCGTAGCGCGGCTAACTCCTTGTGGCGAAAAGAAAAATGCCGCCAATTGCTTGATCGGCTTACAGGGTGGGGCTATAGTGCGCGCAGGTGTAGAAAAGTGGGAAAAAGTGGGAAAAAGTGTTCCGAGGCATCACAAATCTGAATCTGGATGCGAAAGGTCGCCTGGCCATGCCCACGCGACATCGGGATGCCTTTGCCCAGGACGAGAACCAGCTGATCCTCACGATCGACACTCAGGAACACTGTCTCCTTATCTACCCGCTGGGGACTTGGCTCGAGATCGAGAAGCAGATCGATGCCCTGCCTTCCTTCAACAAGACCGCCAACCGCATCAAGCGGATGTTGATCGGCCACGCCACCCAGGTGGAGTTCGACTCGGCCGGTCGGATCGTGATCCCGCCGGCCTTGCGTGCGCACGCCAAACTGGAAAAACCCGCGGTGCTGGTGGGGCAGGGCAAGAAGCTCGAGCTTTGGTCGCAGCCGCTTTGGTCGCAGATGACCGAGGACTTTCTCGAACAGCAGGATGACGACGACCAGTTGCCCACGGCCCTGGAGACCTTGTCGCTATGATCTTCGACCCCACCCACGACACGGTGCTTAAAGACGAGGCGGTCGAGTGTTTGATCACCGACCCCGCGGGTACCTACGTGGACGGCACCTATGGCCGGGGTGGGCACAGTCGCGCCATTCTGTCCCGTCTGGGGCCCGAAGGGCGGCTGGTCGGGTTCGATCGGGATGCCGAGGCGGCCCAAGACGCCGCCCGCCTGGCCAAGCAGGACTCGCGATTCTCCTTCGTCAATGCCGCCTTCTCTGGCTGGGGCGATGCCTTGGTATCGCACGGCGTGACCGAGCCGGTACACGGAGTGATGTTTGACCTGGGCGTTTCTTCGCCTCAACTCGATCAGGCCGAGCGCGGCTTTTCCTTTCGTTTCGACGGTCCGCTCGACATGCGCATGGATCAGAGCAGCGGTCCCTCGGCTGCCGACTGGCTGGCGGTGGCCGACGAGGAGGAAATCCGTGAGGTGCTCTTTCGGCTGGGCGAGGAGCGCTTCGCCCGGCGGATCGCTGCCCGGATCGTCGCCCGCCGCGAGGAAAAGCCGCTGACTCGCACCAGCGATCTCGTGGATTGCGTGGTCGCGGCCATCCCGCGGCGGGATCCCAACAAGCATCCGGCGACGCGCACCTTCCAGGCGATCCGCCTCTATATCAATCAGGAGCTCGACCAGATCGGTGCGGCCCTGGAACAAACGCTGGGGCACCTGCGCCCCGGGGGTCGGCTGGTGGTGATCAGTTTCCACTCGCTGGAGGATCGCATCGTCAAGCGATTCATCCGCGACCACAGCACGCCGGGCAAGGACTTCTTCGGCAATCCGGTGGGGCCGACGGCCTTGAAGAAGGTGGGGAAGGCGATCCGTGCCGATGCGGCGGAGACGGCAAGCAACCCGCGGGCGCGCAGTGCGATCATGCGGGCCGCGGAGCGCATGGCATGAGGACGGTAAATCTGTTCCTGCTCCTGCTGGTGGTCGCCAGCGCGTTCGCCGTGGTCGTCCTGGTGGCCCAGGACCGCCATCTCACCCAGCAGATCGCGGTCAGCCGCGATGCCATCGAGCGCCAGGAAGGGACCTTTGCCGAGCTGCAGCTCGAAGAGGGCACGTTGAGCGCCCATGGACGCATCGAACGCATAGCCACTGAAGAACTTAGCATGCAGCCGCCCCCGCAGGACCGCACGACGGTGGTGTTCCGATGAAGGCTCTCTGGGGCATCGTCACCCACTGGGCTGCCTGGCTGGGAGTGCGCTGGCGCGCTGGCATTGTCCTGATGGTCTTCGCCGCGGCCGCCGTGCTGCTGCTGGCGCGCGCCGTACAGTTGCAGGTCACCGAACGGGATTTCTACGCCGAGCAGGGCGGGGATCGCCATCAGCGGGTACAGACCATCGCGGCGCATCGCGGGATGATCACCGACCGTCACGGCGAGCCACTGGCCATCAGCGTGGCCATGCATGCCATCTGGATCGACCCCCAGGTGATCAAGGCCCACCCCGAGGCGATCCGTCACCTGGCCGGGCTGCTGGAGCTATCCGCCGACCAACTGATCCGCCGGGTGCAGGACAGACCGTCGCGACGATTTCTGTATGTTGCGCGCCAGGTCCGTCCCAGCCAGGCCAAAGCCGTGCGGGACGCCAACCTTCCCGGTGTGGGACTCAAGCGTGAATACAAGCGGTTCTATCCCACGGCCGACGTAACCGCGCCGTTGTTGGGCTTCGCCAATATCGACGACGAGGGGCTGGCCGGTGTGGAACTCAGCTTCGAGCAGCTGCTGTCCGGCACGCCGGGCAAGCGCCGCATTCTCAAGGACGGCGACGATCGCGAGATCGCCGATCTGGGCGTCATCCAGGCCGCGCGCCCCGGGCAGGACCTGGCCCTGTCGATCGATCGGCGCCTGCAATACCTGGCTTACCGCGAGTTGGTGCAGTCCATTGACGAGAACAAGGCGCTCGCCGGCTCGATCGTGCTGATGAACGTGTCCACCGGCGAGGTGCTGGCCATGGCCAGCGCGCCGTCGTTCAATCCCAACAACCGTGCCAGCATCGAACCGGACGTGACCCGCAATCATGCGCTGGTCGATCAGTTCGAGCCCGGCTCGACGGTCAAGCCGTTCACCATTGCCGCCGCGCTCGAATCGGGGCGCTGGGCGGCCACGGACACCATCGATACCGCACCCGGCTATCGGCGGGTCGGTGGCTTCACGATCCACGATCATCGTAACTACGGCGAACTGGATCTCACCGGCGTGCTGGAGAAGTCGAGCAACATCGCTGCCAGCCTGATCGCCGAGGACATCGGGGCGCAGACGCTGTGGAACACCTACCGTGACCTGGGTCTGGGGCAGATAACGGGCGTCGGTTTTCCCGGCGAGGCATCCGGGTCGCTCAGCCTTTGGCGGGACTGGCGTGTCGCCGACACCGCCGCCCACAGTTATGGCTACGGCTTGTCCCTGACCTCCCTGCAGCTGGCCTCGGCCTATGTGGCCCTCGCCAATCAGGGGCGCTACGTGCCTCCCAGCCTGCTGCGGCGCGACTCGCCCCCCGAGACGCGGCGAGTGTTCCATGCCGAAACGGCCGACCGAGTGGTCGGCATGTTGCGTTCAGTGGTCTCGCCCACCGGCACGGCGCCCAAGGCTGCGATCACCGGCTTCCAGGTTGCCGGCAAGACCGGCACCGTCCGGCGCCTGGGCAAGGAGGGGTATTCCAAGACCGACTACAACACGGTCTTCGCCGGCGTGGCGCCGGCCAGCGATCCGCGTCTGGCGTTGGTGGTCGCCCTGCATCGACCCACCGCGGGCAAGGTCTACGCCGGGGACGTGTCCGCCCCGGTTTTCCAGCGGGTGATGAGTGGCGCCCTCCGTATGCTCAACATCCGCCCCGATGACCTGCGCGATCTCCCGGCAGGGCAAATCGCGGGGGGCGCGGTCCCGGCCTCCATGAGTCCCATCGACCACGGGGAGGCCGGCTGACATGGCACGCGTCGAATTTCCCGAGGTCCGCCTGCATCAGATTCCCGCCCTGCGGCATGCCGGAGTGCCCAACCTGCCCGTGTGCGCGATCAGTGATGACAGCCGCGAAGTGGATGCCAATACCGTTTTTTTCGCCCGGGAGACCCAGTCGTCTCCGGCGGACCGGTTCGTCGCCGATGCCCTCGAGCGCGGTGCCGGTGTGGTGTTGGGTGCCCTGTTGCCCCCGGGAGGTATGAACGCCCAAGTTGATCAGCCCGAGCAGGTGATTGCCGATCTGATTTGCCAGGCCCACGGCTGGAGCCACGAGGATCTGGCCATCACGGCCGTGACCGGGACCAACGGCAAGACCACGGTCAGTCACCTGATCGCGGGCCTGGCAGGCGCCGACGGCGACCCCGTGGGTGTGATCGGCACGCTTGGCTGGGGACTCTGGTCCCCTCGCGCCGAGTACGACAGCACCACCAATACCACCCCGGGATTGATCGAGAACTGGCGCCTGATCGGCCACATGGTGCGCGAAGGTGCGCGCGAGATCGTCATGGAGGTCTCTTCGCACGCCCTGAGCCAGGGACGCGTGGAAGGGCTCCCGATCCGTACTGCCGTGTTCACCAACCTTGGCCGCGACCACTTTGATTATCACGGCGACGTGGAGGCCTATCTCGGGGCGAAGGCGCACCTGTTCGCGCTGCCTTCGCTGCGACAGGCCGTGCTCAATGCCGACCATTCGGCCAGTGAACGGATGCTGGCGGTTCTCGATGATCGTCCATACGCGGCGCGTCGCTTGTGCTTCTCGCTGTCGCCCGGCGATGCGCTGCCGGCCTGCCGGCCATGCCTCGAGGGAGTGCTGAACGCCCCGGTTCATGGACGCATGCGGCTGACCGTCACGCAGCGCGGGGAGCGGGCCGGCCTCGAAGCCCCGCTGGCCGGACGATTCAATGCCGAGAACCTGCTGGCCGCTTTGGCCGCGCGGTTGGTGGTGGGCGAGTCGTTGGCGACCCTGGCGGAACGTGCCGTTCGCTTGAAGGCCCCGCCCGGGCGGATGGAGACCTTCACCGTCGCTGGCAAGACCAGTGCCGTAGTGGATTATGCCCATAGCCCCGATGCCCTGGAGAATGTGTTGAACGGATTGCGCGCCGGGCTGGCCGATGGTGCCCGTCTGGGGGTGGTGTTCGGTTGTGGTGGTGACCGCGACACCGGCAAGCGCCCCCTGATGGGCGCGATTGCCGAGCGGCTGGCCGACTGGGTGATCGTCACCAGCGATAACCCCCGCAGCGAATCGCCCCAGGCGATTATCGAGGCAATCCTGGCCGGCATGACCGCTCGCGACAGCGCCGAGGTGATGCCAGACCGTAGCGAGGCGATTCGCGAGGCGATGCAGCGGTTGGCTGCCGGTCGGCCGGGCGATTGCCTGCTAGTGGCGGGTAAAGGTCATGAGACGGGCCAGCAGATCGGCGACCGGCTTTTGCCGTTCGATGATCGCGCGGTGGTCCGTGAGATGGTCCGGGAGCTGAACACATGATCCGCACCACACTCCAACAAGTATCTGACTGGGTTGGAGGCAGCCTGGTAAGTGACGCGGACCAGGTGCTGACCATTCGCGGGGTGGGTACGGATACCCGACAGGATCTCGGTGGTCGACTTTTCATCGCCTTGGAAGGCCCGAATTTCGACGCGCACGCGTTTCTTCAACAGGCTGCCGATCAGGGGGCGGTTGCAGCCCTGGTCAGCCATCACCGCCGCGAATCCTCCTTGCCCCAAGTAGTGGTCGACGACACCCATCAGGCGCTCGCGATGCTCGCCCGGGCCTGGCGGGACGCCGTCGACCCGCTGGTGATCGCGATTACCGGCAGCAGCGGCAAGACCACCGTCAAGGAAATGCTGGCCGCCATGCTCCGCCAGGCCGGACCGACGGCGGCCACCCGGGGCAACTTCAATAACGATATTGGTGTGCCCCTGACCCTGCTCGACTGGTCGCAGGCGACCCGTTTTGCCGTCGTGGAAATGGGAGCCAATCACGTCGGCGAGATCGCCGCATTGACCGAGTTGGTGGGGCCAGACATCGCTCTGGTAACCATGGCGGGCCAGGCCCATGTGGGCGAGTTCGGCTCGCTGGAACGCATTATCGAAGGCAAGGGTGAGCTCTACCGTCATTGCCCGGCGAGCTGCCGTGCGCTGATCAATCTCGACTCCGCCGGTGCGGACATCTGGCGGAAAGCCGCCCCACAAGCCCAGACGTTCAGCCTGGATGAGGCCCATGAACGTTGGCCGACCTGGCTGGGTGAGTACCAAGCCGCGGCCCATCGGCTCTCGGTGAGGGAACACGGGGCACCGCTGTTTGCCTCGCTGAGCATTCCGATGCCGGGGGCACACAACGCGGTCAACTTGCTGGCTTCTGTCGCACTGGCACGCATGGCTGGGCTCGATGCCGAGACCATTCTGGCGGGCCTGTCTGGCTTCACGCCGCCCGCAGGACGGATGGCGCGGATCACGCTGGCTAATGGCTGGCGGTTGCTGGACGACAGCTACAACGCCAACCCCGAATCGATGCGCGCGGCGATCGCCTACCTGGCCGGACTGTCCGGCCGGCGCCTGGCGGTGCTCGGCAGCATGGGCGAACTGGGCGATCTGGCCGAGGCGTTGCACCGCCAGGTGGGTGAGATGGCCGCAACGGCGGAACTGGATGGCGTGGTCGCGGTCGGACCTGGCGCCGAGGCCATGCAGGCAGGGTTTCGCGCCGCCGGCGGCGCGGCTGCCGGCCTGGTCTGCGTGGCCGATAGCGAAGAGGCCTCCGAGGCGTTGCGCGCCTGGCTTGCCGGGGACGAGTTGACCGTGCTGCTCAAGGGGTCGCGATTCATGCACATCGAGCGGGTCCGGGACGGGCTTGAGCGGGAGCACGGCGTGTTGCCGGGCACCGAGAACGATTTCACAAGGAGAGGGTGAGATGCTGCTCTGGCTAACCGAATGGTTGACCCAATACGCCACGTTCTTCGACGTGTTCGAGTATCTCACTTTCCGCGCCATGCTCGGGGTGGGCACTGCGCTGCTCATTTCGCTGGCGATCGGGCCGTTCGTCATTCGCTGGCTCCAAGCCGTCAAGGCCGGCCAGCCCATCCGCGAGCTTGGTCCGCAAAGCCACCTGGCCAAGGCGGGCACGCCCACCATGGGCGGTGCGTTGATCCTGATCTCCATCGCCGTCGCCATGCTGTTGTGGGGCGACTTAGGCAACGTCTATGTCTGGGTGGCCCTGTTGACGACGCTGGGTTTCGGCGTGATTGGCGGCTGGGACGATTACCTCAAGCTCAGTCGCCGCAACAGCGACGGGCTTGCCGCACGCTACAAGTACCTGGGCCAGTCGCTGATCGCGCTGTTTGCCGGGATGTTCCTCTACCTGATCGCCGAGACGCCGGCGGAGACCAGCCTGCTGATCCCGCTGGTCAAGGACGCCCTGATCCCGATGGGTTTCGGCTTCATCATCCTGGCCTACTTCGTGGTGGTCGGCAGCTCGAACGCCGTCAACCTCACCGACGGCCTAGACGGACTGGCGATCATGCCCACGGTACTCGTCGCCGCCGGCTTGGGGGCGTTTGCCTACGTCACCGGCCACTACGAGTTCGCCAACTACCTCGGATTGCCGTTCATTGCCGGTGTCGGCGAGCTGGCCGTGTTCTGCGCGGCGATCGTCGGGGCCGGTCTGGGTTTTCTCTGGTTCAACAGCTACCCCGCCCAGGTATTCATGGGGGATGTTGGAGCGCTGGCGCTGGGGGCGGCGCTCGGAATTGTCGCGGTGATGGTCCGCCAGGAGATCGTGCTGTTCATCATGGGCGGGATCTTCGTGCTCGAGACCGTTTCGGTGATGTTGCAGGTCGCCTCGTTTCGGCTGACCGGCAAGCGGATCTTCCGCATGGCGCCGCTGCATCATCACTTCGAACTTAAGGGCTGGCCTGAGCCCAAGGTGATCGTGCGCTTCTGGATTATCACCGTGATTCTGGTCCTGATCGGTCTGGCGACGATGAAGGTGCGCTGATGCAATTGGTTATCGGCATGGGACAAACCGGGTTTTCCGCCGGGCGCTTTTTCCAGCGCCAGGGGACGCCTTTTGTCGGCGCCGATACCCGGGGCCCGGCCGCCCCCTGCGACGCCTGGGTGCGGGCATTCGGGCCGGGGGCCGTGTTCGAGGACGACCTGCACGCCGCTGCCCTGGACAAGCCGGCCCTGCAAGGCTGCCAGGGCATCGTCCTGAGTCCGGGCATCAACCCGGCCGACGCGGCGATCGCCGACTTGCTCGCCGAGGCCCGTCATCGCGGCATCCCGATCGCCAGTGACATCGAACTGGCCCTGCGGCATGCCCCGTTCCCCTATCTCTTGATTACCGGCTCGAACGGCAAGAGCACCGTGACCGCACTGGTCGCCGAGTTGCTCCATGCGCTGGGCTATCGCGTCGCCGTCGGCGGTAACTACGGCATCCCCGCGCTCGATTTGCTGGTCGAGCCGGCACAGGTGATGGTGCTCGAGGTCTCCAGCTTCCAGCTCGAATGCTGCGATTCGAGCGCCATTCGCCCGCTGGCCGCCACCGTGCTCAACCTGAGCCCCGATCATCTGGATCGACACGGCTCGATCGAGACCTATGCCGGGCTCAAGGCGAAGGTGCTGGAGCATGCGCGGACCGCGGTGATCAACCTCGACGATCCCCGGGTCGCGGCAATGGCGACTGCCTGCCAGGGTGACGTGGTGGGATTCTCGGCGCACCCGGCCGAGACCCGCGCTGACCTCGCCGTGCAGTACTCCCTGGATGCGGATGGCAACGATCTATACCGCGATGGCGAACGCCTCGCCGGAGCCGGGGAAATCGGTCTGCCCGGCGCGCACAACCGGCTCAATGTGCTGGCCAGCCTGGCGCTGGTCGAGGCATACGCCGGACGCGCGGCACTGGGCTCCGGCGCCTTGCGGGATGCACTGGCCGCATTCGGCGGATTGCCACATCGCATGCAGACGATCTGCAGCTGGCCCGCGTCCGCGGGCGAGGTGCGTTTCATCAACGATTCCAAGGCGACCAACGTCGGCGCTGCCGTCGCCGCTATCCAGGGCCTCGCCCCCTCCGCCGGCAAGGCCCTGGTGGTAATCGTCGGCGGCCAGGCCAAGGGTCAGGCCTTCGCGCCGTTGGCCCGGGCGCTGGCCGATCACGCCGAGGGCGTGGCGGTGATCGGTGAAGATGCCCCCCTGATCGAGGCCGCGCTGACCGCCACCCCCGGCGCCCCGGCCATGCACCGGGCGGAAGACATGTCGCAAGCGGTCGCCTGGGCCGTCGAACGGGCCGGGAACCTGGCTGTGGACGGCAGGCAAGTCACGGTGCTCCTCTCTCCGGCCTGCGCGAGTTTCGACATGTTCCGGGGCTACGCGCAGCGCGGCGAGCGGTTCGCCCGTCTGGCCCAAGCGGTCTGCGAGCGCGGCCAGGTCACGGAGGACATGTCATGAGCCTGATGCAACTGCATGCCCATGCCTGGCAACGACTGCGGACGGTGACCGCCGACGGCGCTCGCTGGCTGGGCGACCGCGGCCAGGCGCAGGTACAGAAGCATGCCGGCGGCATCGCTATCGATCGCTGGTTTCTGGTCTGTCTGGTCGCCCTGCTGTCGATCGGTCTGGTGATGGTGGCGTCGGCCGCGTTGGGCACCGGCGACTCGCCCGACGCCGGGCGAGGCTTGCTGCTCCGCCAGGCGGCCGCCGTAGTGATCGGACTGGTCGCCATGGCGGTGCTACTGATGGTCCCCATCCGCCACTTTGTCGCCATGCGCAGCCTGATCCTCCTGCTTTCCTTCGCCCTGCTGGCCATATTGTTCGTCCCGGGCGTGGCACACACGGTCAACGGTGCGACACGCTGGATCGACCTGGGTGTGGTGCGCGTTCAGGTAAGTGAATTTGCCCGGTTGGGTCTGATTGTCTGGATGGCCGCCTACCTGGGGGTCCATCTGGAGAAAGTGCAGACTCGTATCCGGGGCATGGCCGGGCCCCTGGCCGTCATTGTGTTGAGCGCCACCCTGCTGATGTTGCAGCCCGATTACGGCAACACGTTGGTACTCGGCGCAACCCTGTTCGCGATGGCCTGGCTGATGCGCGCCCAACTGCAGACCATGCTGATGCTGATGGTGGCGGGGGTGACGGTGGCCGTCATGGGCGTGTTCTCGGCTCAATACCGAGTCGACCGCCTACTGTCGTTCTCCAATCCATTCGCCGACCCCTTCGGCGACGGCTATCAGCTGGTCAATGCCTTGATCGCCATCGGCACGGGCGGGCTGTTTGGCCGCGGGTTGGGGGAAAGCGTGCAGAAGCTGGCCTATCTGCCCGAGGCGCACACCGACTTCATTTTCGCCGTGTTTGCCGAGGAGTTCGGCCTACTTGGCGTGATCGCTCTGTTGGGGCTTTACGGCGTGCTGGTCTGGCGCGGTTTCGTCATCGCCCGCATGGCATGGACGGCACGCCAGTATGCCGGCGCGGCACTGGCCTGGGGTATCAGCGTCTGGTTGGGTATGCAGTCGCTGATAAACATGGGCGTGAACATGGGGTTGCTGCCGACCAAGGGTCTGACGCTCCCGCTGATCAGTTATGGCGGCTCGGCCATGGTCGCCACGTTGCTCGCCATGGGACTGATCCTGCGAGTACATCACGAGGCCAGTCGTGGGCTGGCCGAACAGGGCATCCGCGACTTGGGGGAGGTGGAGCGATGAACGCCCGGCATCCCGTGATCTACATCATGGCCGGCGGTACCGGTGGGCACGTCGTGCCGGCGCTGGCTGTCGCGGATGCCCTGGCCGCCCGCGGTTACACGATCCGCTGGATGGGCACGCGCCGGGGCATCGAGGCGAGGCTGGTGCCCCAGGCCGGGTATGCCATCGATTACCTCAACATCGGCGGGGTGCGCGGCAAGGGGCTGGTCACTCGGCTGGCCGCGCCGCTCGCCCTGATGCGCGCCGTGTGGCAGGCCGGTCACTTCATGCGTCGGCATCGTCCGGTGTTGGCGGTGGGTATGGGCGGCTTTGCCGCCGGACCGGGCGGACTGGCCGCTTGGCTGCGCCGTTGCCCCCTGGTGATCCACGAACAGAACGCGATCGCGGGACTGACCAACCGCGTGCTCTCGCGGTTTGCGCGACGCACGCTGGCCGCCTATCCGAATGCCTTCGCCCGGTCGCTGCCGGCCGAGCAACTGGTCGGCAATCCGGTGCGCGCGGAGATTGCTGCACTGCCGCACCCCGAGGCGCGTCTGGCCGATCGAAGCGGTCCGGTCCGCGTGCTGGTGCTGGGCGGAAGCTTGGGTGCTCAGGCGCTCAACGAGGCGGTGCCCGAGGCACTGGCGCGGGTCAGCCAACAGGCCCCAATCGAAGTGCGGCATCAATCCGGTGCCCGCAACCTGGAGGTGGCACAGACGCATTACCGTACCGCGGACTGGGGGGCGAACAGCCAGTACCAGGTCAGCGGTTACATCGACGACATGGCCGAGGCCCTCGGCTGGGCGGACTTCGTTATTGCCCGGGCTGGCGCGATGACGGTCGCCGAGATCGCCGTGGCAGGGGTGGGGGCGCTCTTCATTCCGTTTCCTCATGCGGTGGATGACCACCAGCGTTTCAATGCCGCCTACCTGGTGGAGCGGGGGGCGGCACGCCTGGTTGACCAGCGGGAGGCCGGGGTCGAGCGACTCGCCAACATGCTGGGGCCACTACTGATCGACCGTTCGCAACTGACACGCATGGCCATCCAGGCCCGCGATTCGGCGGTTACCGACTCCACCGACCGGATCGTCTCGATCTGCCTACCGTTGGCCGGGGCCGTCGCTCCCGGGGAGGACAAATGATGGAACAATTCGCTCCGGTCGCCCAGGTACGCATGCGCAAGGTGCGCAAACTGCACTTCGTCGGCATCGGCGGCGCGGGCATGAGCGGTATCGCCGAGGTTCTGCATACACTGGGTTTCGTGGTCACGGGGTCGGACATGAACGAGTCCCCGGCGGTGCGTCACCTGCGCAAGCTGGGTATTGAGGTGTTCATCGGCCATGCCGCGGAAAACCTCGCCGATGCCGACGTTCTGGTGATCTCCACGGCTATCGCCCCGGACAATCCGGAGTTGGAAACCGCCCAGGCACGACGCCTGCCGATCGTCCGTCGTGCCGAGATGCTGGCGGAAATCATGCGTTTTCGCATCGGACTGGCGGTGGCCGGCACCCACGGCAAGACCACCACCACCTCCTTGCTCGCCGCGATCATGGCCGAGGCGGGACTGGATCCCACCTACGTCATCGGCGGCAAGTTGCTCTCCAGTGCCTCGAATGCGCGCCTCGGTCGCGGCGAGTACCTCATTGCCGAGGCCGACGAGTCGGACGCCTCCTTCCTGCATCTGCAGCCGCATGTCGCGGTGGTCACCAACATCGACGCCGATCACCTGGAGACCTACGACAACGACTTCTCCCGGTTGCTGGATCATTTCGTCGAATTTCTGCACAACCTGCCGTTCTATGGCTTGGCGGTAATGTGCGCCGATGACGCCCATGCCATGAGCATCGTCAGCCGCGTCGGGCGGCAGATCCTGACCTATGGCATCGATGCCCCGGCGGATGTGCGGGCAACGGACGTGCGCAGCGACGGCTTCGACTCGGCCTTCCAGGTGAACCTTCCCGAAGGCGAGACACTGAGTTGCCGCTTGGCCATGCCCGGTCGGCACAACATCCTGAATGCGCTCGCTGCGATCACGGTGGCCCACGACCTGGGCGTCGACGGGGAGTCGATCGTCCGCGCGCTGGCGGGATTCAAGGGTGTCGGCCGGCGGCTGGAGCGCCGGGGGCACCTGATTTTTGAGCACGGTCGACGCATGCTGCTCGACGACTATGGCCACCATCCACGCGAGGTCGCCGCGACCCTGGCCGCGGTGCGCGACGCCTGGCCGGACGAACCGTTGTTGCTGATCTTCCAGCCGCATCGTTATACCCGCACGCGCGATCTGTTCGAGGATTTTGTCGAGGTGCTCTCGCAGGCAGATCAGCTAATCCTGCTGGAGGTCTACGCCGCCGGCCAGGCTCCGATCGCGGGCGCTGACGGGCGCAGCTTGGCACGCGCCATCCGCGCCCGTGGCCAGGTCGACCCGGTCTTCGTCAGCGATCCCGACCAGGTCTCGGAGGTCGTAGCCGACATGGTCCATGAGGACGGCATCGTCCTGACGCTGGGTGCCGGCAACGTCGGCAGCCTGCCGGGTCTGCTGCTGGAACAGTGGGTGGAACCGGTATGACGCAGTCACGAGATCTGGGTCGAGTGGCCGTGCTGATGGGCGGGTGGTCCGCCGAGCGGGCGGTCTCGCTCAACAGCGGCGCGGCGGTCTGCGAGGCGCTTGTCGAGCAGGGTGTGGATGTCGTAGGGATCGACCTGCACCGCGAGGAGGCCGCGGATCTGGGCCGGTTGCTGCGCGAAAAACATATCGAGCGCGTGTTCGTCGCCCTGCACGGACGCGGCGGTGAAGACGGGCAGATTCAGGCCCTGCTGGACCTGTTGGCCGTGCCTTACACCGGAAGCGGCATGGCCGCCTCGGCGGTGGGCATGGACAAGGTGCTCTGCAAACGGATCTGGCAGAGCGCGGGGCTGGCGACGCCGGCATTCCAAGTGGTCACAGGCCATGTCGCGGCACGCCAGGCGGCCGATGCACTCGGCTGGCCGGTGATCATCAAACCGACAGCGGACGGGTCGAGTGTCGGGGTGAGCAAGGTGGATGGCCCGGAACAGGTCGATGCGGCCTTCGAACAGGCGGTGGTGCACGGCGACGTGATGGTGGAGCAGTTCATCGCCGGCGGCGAGTACACGGTGGCGGTGCTCGGCGATCGGACGCTGCCGGCAATCCACATCGAGGCGAGCGCGGAGCACGCCTTCTACGACTACCAGGCCAAATACGAGGCCGAGGACACGGGCTACCGCATTCCCTGCGGTCTCGATGGAGACGAACAGGCAGCTCTCGCCACAGCGGCGCGGCAGGCCTTCGATCTGATCGGCGCGAGCGGCTGGGGGCGTGTGGATTTCATGCGCGATCAGGCGGGTCGCCACTGGTTGATCGAGGTGAACACAGTGCCGGGCATGACCAGCCATTCGCTGGTGCCGATGGCGGCCCGTGCGGCGGGCATCGACTTTCCCGCCCTGTGTCGGGCCATCCTCGAACAGACCCTGGAGGCAGCCGCCGCCAGGGCGGGAACGGGAGGCAAGCGGGCTGATGGAGCGCATTGATGCCACCCAGACGCACATCCCAGGCGCGGCCGAAGGGGCCGTCATTGCGCGAGCGGCTCTCGGCGCTCCTTGCCACGTTGCGCAAGGTGGGCCGCTGGGGGCTGCATGTCGGCCTGTGGCTGGCCTTCGTCGCCGCGTTGGTTCTGGTCTCGCAACGCGTCTGGCTCAAGCTCCAGGCGCCGATCACGGAGATCGAAATCGCGGGGAGCAATCGCTTCGTGTCGGCCGAGGACGTCGAGACGGTCATGGCGCCGGCGATCGGGAAGAGCGTCTGGACTGTCGATCTGGAGGCATACCGCAGCCAGTTGCTGGCCAATCGCTGGCTGACCGAGGCGCGCATCAGCCGACAGTGGCCGGACCGCCTGCGAGTGGAGTTGTCGACGCACCGTCCCGTCGCGCGTTGGCATGGCGATCGGTTGTTGAGCAGTGCCGGGAGAGTGTTCGCCCCGGCATCGCAGCCGCCCGACCTGGCCCTGCCGCAACTGTCGGGGCCGCCGGGCAGTCAATGGGCGGTGTGGGAACGGTATCTGAGTCTGCGCCCGGTGTTGGAAGACGTGGGGCTCGTGTTGGCGGGCGTCGAGCGCAGTCCGCGAGGCGCCCTGACGCTAAGGATGGCGTCCGGCGCGGAGATCCGGGCCGGTCGCGATGCCCTGGAAACGCGTCTTCAGCGGTTGCTGGACGTGTACCCGGACACCCTGGAGGGACGGATGGGGCGCGTGCAGTCGATCGACCTGCGCTACAGCAACGGCTTTGCAGTCGCCTGGCGGGAGGAGCCAACCGCCGAGGCCTCATCGAGAAAAGAACAATGAAGACATGGAGGGTCCGTGGCCTCGTGCAATCGGAAATCAAGGCAATCAAGGGCAGAGAAACAGCATGAGCGCGTTGAGAAAAGGTGAACGTGAATTCGTCGTCGGGCTGGACATCGGCACCAGTAAGGTCGCGGCGCTGGTGGGCGAGTGCGATGGCGACGGCCGACTGAGCCTGATCGGCTACGGCTCGCATCCCACCAACAAGGGGCTGCGGCGTGGCTCGGTGGTCGATATCGAATCGACCTCGATGGCGATCCGCCGGGCGATCGACGGGGCGAGTGCCTTGTCGGACTGCGAAATCGGCTCGGCCTGGGTCGGGGTGGCCGGGGACCACGTGCGCAGCATGGATTCGCAGGGCATGACCGGCACCGGCGGGCGCGAGATCAGTGACGCGGATGTCTTTCAGGTGATCCAATCGGCCCGGGCGGTGAAGGTCGCCGACGGCCAGCAGATCCTGCATTGCGAGCCGCAGGAGTTTCGCATCGACGGTCAGGACGGCATCCGCAACCCCCAGGGAATGAGTGGACACCGACTCGAGGCCAACGTGCACATCGTGACCTCGGCGGCCAACAACGTGCAGAACGTGATCAAGTGCGTCGAGCGTTGTGACGTGCACGTCGAGGGCACCATCCTCGAGCCGATCGCCGCCGCCCGCGCCGTGCTCAACGACGACGAGCGCGAGCTAGGCGTGGTGCTGATCGACATCGGCGGCGGGACCACGGACGTCGCCATCTACACCGGTGGGGCATTGCGCTACGCCGCGGTGCTGCCGATCGCCGGCGAGCAGATCACCAATGACCTGTCCTACGGCCTGACCACGCCCCCGGCCGAGGCCGAGAAGATCAAGATCAACCACGCCAACCTCGGTCCGCTCGACGAGCGCGATGGCGCCCGCGCTATCGAGGTGCCCGGCGTTTCGGGTCGCCCGCCGCGGCGCATCCCGCAGGAAACGATGATGCGCATCGTCCGCCCTCGGGTGGAGGAACTGCTCTCCTACCTGCAGGAGGAAATCCGCCAGTCGGGCTACCACAACCTGGTCAACGCCGGGGTGGTCCTCACCGGCGGCACGGCGCAGATGCCAGGGTTCGTCGAACTGGCAGAAGACTTTCTCCAGATGCCGGCCCGCCTGGGTACGCCCCAGGGGGTGGCCGGCAACCTGGACGCTCTGAGCGACCCGGCGAACGCCGTCGGGATCGGCTTGATGCTGCACGGGCTGGAACAGGCCCGCGAAAAAACGGCCCATGGACCGGCAACGGCCCATGGAAATGTCCTGGAACGGCTCAAGGGCTGGTTCCGCGATCACTTTTAAAACATTCAAAAACGCCACGCGAGAGAAGGAGACGACACCATGAGCAACTGGACAATGGCAGAGATGCAGACCGAGAGCGCCAAGATCAAGGTCATCGGCGTTGGTGGCGGCGGCGGCAACGCGGTCGCCCACATGGTCATGCAGCACATCGAGGGAATCGAGTACATCAGCGCGAATACCGACGCGCAGGCGCTGGTCAAGAGCAATGCCCCCTCACAACTGCAGATCGGTGCGAACATCACCAAGGGCCTCGGCGCCGGCGCCGATCCGGAGCTCGGCCGTCAGGCCGCCCTCGAGGATCGCGAGCAAATCCAGGAGGCAATCTCCGACGCCAACATGCTGTTCATCACCACCGGCATGGGCGGGGGAACGGGCACCGGGGCCGCCCCGGTGATCGCACAGATCGCTCGTGACATGAACATCCTCACCGTGGCGGTGGTCACGCGGCCGTTCTCCTTCGAGGGTAAGAAGCGCACCAGCGTCGCCATGGAAGGCATTCAGGAACTCGAGGACAATGTCGACTCGCTGATCGTCATCCCCAACGACCAGCTCACCGCGGTGATGGGCAAGCAGGCCGCCCTGCGTGATGCCTTCGCCGCCGCCAACGAAGTGCTGTTCACGGCTGTGGCTGGCATCTCCGAGCTGATTACCCGGCCGGGCGAGATCAACCTGGATTTTGCCGACGTGCGGGCGATCATGACCGAGAAGGGCACGGCCATGATGGGGACCGGTATCGGCACCGGCGACAACCGTGCCGCGGAGGCCGCCGAGGCGGCCATCCACAGCCCGCTGCTGGATGACATCAACCTGACCGGAGCCGACGGTATCCTGGTCAACGTGACCTCCAACGGCGACCTGTCGATCGGCGAGTTCATGGAGATCGGTGAGATGGTCCAGGCACTCGCGGGCGACGAGGCGGTGGTCAAGGTGGGCACCGCAGTGGACGAGGAGCTCGACGGTCAACTGCGGGTGACCCTGGTGGCCACCGGCTTGTCGCGGATCAAGAACGTCTCCGGCGAGCAGAGCAAGCCGCGGGTCGTTATCGACAACGCCCGCCGTGCCGAGCAGCCGGCAGCCGAGACCGAAGCGGCGGAGCACGAGGCGCGTCAGGCCTACGCCGGTTCGGCACACCGCGGCAGCGCGGCGATCAACCTCGATACCATCGATATCCCGTCCTTCCTCCGCCACCAGGCGGACTGATCCCGATCGGCCGGGTTCGTCGCCGGCCAGATCGACTCGCAACGTGGCATACAAAAAGCCCCGGGGGGCGCAACCCCCCGGGGCTTTCTTTTGTGTCCTTTGCCGCCCCGGGGAGTGCTAGATCTTTTCCCTAAGGCTTGCCGGTCAGCTGGACCACCCGCATGTCGAGTTGCCGATCGATCCAGGTGCGACGTTGCCCGTCGGTCAGGGCCAGGAAGAATGGCAGGCCGGCGGTGGCCAGGCACAGCAGGCCGAAGCCGAAGCGGCTCAAGGCCGGCAGCGCGCAAGGTCCCGGACGTTGCTTGATCAGCAGCAGTCGCCAGACCTTCATGCCCGGCGTCTGGCCGAACCGGCACCAGAAGAAAACGAAGTAGCCCGCGATCCAGAACAGAAGATAGGCCCGAAACAGCCACTGGGCGGGGCCTTCGGGCGGTATGGCCTCGCCACGGGTGACAATCAGGGCAAGCAGGGTGGCAAGAATGACCACCGCGATGACGAACAGGGTGTCATAGAGCAAAGCTGCTGTCCGCCGCCAGAGCGGCGCGGTGCGGGCTGGCTGCTTTTTCTGCCCGGCCTGGTCTCCGTCCGCGGGGCTCATCGTTTCTTCCCTCCGGTGGTTGCTTCGGGCAGGGCCACATCGTCGAGCAACCGTCCGATCATCTCGAGGCGATCCTCGAGGGTCGGCATGTCGATGGTAAAGCGCAGGGTGTCGGCCGACAGGCGCCAGGTTTCGGGGTCGGCTTGCACGGCCGCGACCAGTTTCTGCGGGTCGATCTGTGCCTGGTCACCGAAGACGAGGCGGCCACCGCGGTGGGTCAGCTCGAGTTTGCGGATGCCGAGGTCGCGTGCCCGGATACGCAATCGGTGCGTTTCGACCAGGGCGATGACCGGCTCCGGTAGCAGGCCGAACCGGTCGATCAGTTCCACCTTGAGTTCGTCGAGGGCATTGCGGTCGCTTGCCGTGGACAGGCGCTTGTAGAGCGTCAGCCGGGTATGCACGTCGGAGACGTAGTCATCGGGGATCAGGGCGGGCACGCCCAGGTCGACCTCGGTGCCCTGGGTCGACAGTGGCGCGCTGAGTTCCGGTTCTTTGCCTTCACGGATGGCGTGTACCGCGCGGTCGAGTAGCTGCATGTAGTAGCGATAACCGACCTCGTGCATCTGGCCGGACTGCCCGGAGCCGAGCAACTCGCCCGCGCCGCGAATCTCGAGGTCGTGGGTGGACAGGGTGAAGCCCACGCCCAAATCCTCGAGCGCGGCGATGGCCTCGAGGCGCTTTTCCGCATCCGGGGTGAGCGTGGTCGGTTCCGGGGTGATCAGATAAGCGTAGGCGCGATGGTGCGAGCGACCCACCCGACCGCGCAACTGGTGCAGTTGGGCGAGGCCGAACTTGTCGGCGCGGTGGATGAGGATCGTATTGGCAGTAGGGATGTCGATGCCCGACTCGATGATGGTGGTCGAGACCAGCACGTTGAAGCGCTGGTGGTAGAAGTCCGACATCACATGCTCGAGGCCGCGTTCGCCCATCTGCCCGTGGGCCACGCCAATGCGCGCCTCGGGGACGATCTCCTCGACCAGGCGGGCCATGCGGTCGATGCTCTTGACCTCGTTGTGCAGGAAGTACACTTGGCCGCCGCGCTTGAGTTCGCGCTGGATCGCTTCGCGGATCTGCACCTCGTCCCAGCGCAGGATCACGGTCTTGACCGCCAGGCGTTCGCGCGGCGGAGTGGCGATGATCGATAGATCCCGAATGCCCGAGAGCGCCATGTTGAGCGTGCGCGGGATGGGCGTGGCGGTAAGCGTCAACAGGTCGACCTCAGCACGCAGGGCCTTGAGGCGTTCCTTGTCGCGCACCCCGAAACGCTGCTCCTCGTCGATGATCACCAGCCCGAGGTTGGCGAATTCGGGCGATTCACGCAGCAACTTGTGCGTCCCGATGACGATATCGACCTGGCCCGACTTGATGCGCTCGCGTACCCCGGCGGTCTGCTTGGTTCCGGACAGGCGCGACAGGCTTTCGATGGTTACCGGCCAGTTGGAGAAGCGGTCGCGAAAGTTGCGCAGGTGTTGTTCGGCCAGCAGCGTGGTCGGCACCAGCACCGCCACCTGGGTGTGGTTCTCCACGGCCACGAACGCGGCGCGCATGGCCACCTCGGTCTTGCCGAACCCGACATCGCCGCAGACGACCCGGTCCATCGGTTGAGGGGCGGCCATGTCGATCAGTACCTGCTCGATCGCCAAACGCTGGTCGTCGGTGGGTTCGAAGGCGAATTCCTCGGCGAACTGGCGGTAATCGGGCTCGTCGACCTTCAAGGATGTGCCCTTGCGTGCCGCACGGCGTGCATGCACGTCGAGGAGCTCGGCGGCCACGTCATGGACCTGGGCGGCGGCCCGCTTCTTGGCCTTTTCCCATTGATCCGAGCCCAGGCGGTGGAGGGGGGCGGATTCCTCGGCCCCGCCCGTGTAGCGGGAGATGCGCTCCAGCCCCGAGACCGGCACGTACAACTTGTCGTCGTCGGCGTAGGTGAGCAGCAGGTACTCCTGCGGCTGGTTGTTCATCTCCAGGGTGACCAGCCCCTGGAAGCGTCCCACGCCGTGGTCCTCGTGGACGACCGGCGCGCCGATCGCCAGGTCGTCCAGGTTCTGGATGATTGCGTCGGCATCGCGACCGCGGCGCGACTTGGCGCGGCGCTGGGCGACCCGTTCGGCGAACAGGTTGATCTCGCTGATTACGGCGATGCGCTCGCCGTCACCCGGCAGGATGGCTCCCTGCTCGAGCTCGGCCGTGGCTACCCCGACGGCATCACGGTCCTTTTCTCGCCAGTCCTGCCAACTGTCGACGGCGCGTCCTTCGAGCCCGACTTGGCCGACCTGTTCGAGCAGGGCCTGGCGGCGGCCGCTGCTTTCGGCGACCAGCAGGGTGCGGCCCTCGAATTCACGTACGAAGCCGGCCAGTCGTTCCATCACGGCCTGCGGTGATGCGCCGCCGGACGCCAAGTCCGGCAAGGGGCGGTCACCGATGTCGGCCGCCTGGGGGAAGCGGTTGTCCGCGCCGTCCACCAATTGCCAACGCGGGTATGCCTTGAGCCGCTCCTCGAACTCCTCGGCAGTCTGGAACAGCGCCTCGGGCGGCAGGATGGGATGATCGATGTCACCGGCACGCTGGCGAAAGCGTTCCGTCGTCTCGGATGCGAAACGGTCGATGGCCTCGGGGATGCCGTCGAACAGCATCATGCGAGTGGAGTCGGGGAGATAGTCGAACAGCGACGCCGTTTGCTCGAAAAACAGCGGCAGATAGCTTTCGATGCCGGCAGGCACCAGCCCTTCGGATACCTGGCGGTAGATGGGTGCTTGGGTCGGGTCGCCCGAGAAGGTGTTGCGCCAGTTCTGGCGGAAGGTGGCGATGCCCTTGTCGGTCAGGGGGTATTCGCGCGCCGGCAGCAGGGTGACCTCGTGGACCGTTCGGGTGGAGCGCTGCGATTCGGGATCGAAGTGACGCAGCGTCTCGATTTCATCATCGAACAGATCGATGCGCACCGGCTCTTCGGCCCCCATGGGGAATACGTCGACCAGGCCGCCGCGCAACGCGTACTCGCCATGCCCCTCGACCTGTGAAACCAGGCTATAGCCGGCCGCCTGCAGTTGCTCGCGGTAGGCCTCGCGATCGAGTTTCTGCCCGACCTCGAGCACCATGCCCTGACCGGCGACGAAGGCGGGCGTGGGTAAGCGCTGCAGCAATGTGGGTGCGGCGATCAGCGTCAATCCACGGCTTTCCCTTGGCAGTCGCCACAGGCGAGACAAGCGGTCGGAGATCAGGTTCTGATGCGGTGAGAATCGATCGTAGGGCAACACTTCCCAGTCTGGAAAGATGGCCGCTTCGATGCCCAGGAAGTGGAGGGCCGCCTGGGCGTCGTTGACATGTCGACTATCGGGCAGCACTGCCAGCAGCGGCTGGTCGACGGTCTCGGCAGCCAAGCGTGTGGCCAGGGCCCGCCCCAGCTCGGTATGGGCGCGCAGGTAAATGGGATCGCTGCTGTTGCCGGGTTGGGCGATGGACTGCTTGGCGTCGCTCATGGTTGGATCGAGGGTCTTGTTGGGCGAAAAGTATCAGGAAGGCAAAGAGGCGAGATTGTCGCCCATTTGCGGCATTGCTGCACGGGCGGCGACGGTGATCGGAACAAAAAAATGCGGGCCGGAGCCCGCATTTGTCGCCGCAATGGCGAATGGTCGTCTTGATGAAATGGTCAGGCGCGCACGTCGATGTTGTTGCCGGTGCTGGCCTGGTCTTCCTCCCCGGCCCGGTTCTGCGTGCTGGCGGTCTGCTCTGGTCCGTTGACGCGGTTCTCGACCGGATTGGCCACCGGTGTGTTGCGCGTTTGGGCGCTGGGGTTGGCGGTCTGCTGATTCGACGGTTGCGAAAGCATCCCGTCGGCCGCCGCGACGTTGCTGTAACCGCTGTCCACGCTCGCGATCATGTCACTGTCTCCCCCTGAAATCTGGTCAGGATGTCCTGTACGTGATGCCTATCCTAGTGAATTGACAAGGAGAATGCCAACGTGAGGCGCTCTTTTTCGGCTCCCAACTAGGAGGCGTCTAGCGATTGCGGCCAGTGAGCAGCAACTGTTCGGCGCTTTCCAGAGCCTCGGGGGCGCCGTAGAGCGTCAGCACATCCTCTTCGTGGAGGAGGACGTCCTTGCTGGGGCTTTCGCCGCGTATGCCGTGTCGGTTGATGGCATCGACCACCCAGGAACGGTCATCGGGCAGAATCGCGCCCAAGCTTTTGCCCACGGCGGCGGCTCCGGGTGCCAGTGCAACGTTCTTGAGCGTTCGCGGAGCGAGCAGGGCGAAATCGTTCTCGTCGCGGGCACGATCACCGTGAAAGGTATGCCGCAGCGGGGCGTAGTCCTCGCGTCGGATTTCCTGAATCTGGCGCAGGATTTTTGTGGGGGGGACTTTGAGGGTGCGCAGCACATGGCCGCCGAGTGCCAGACTCATTTCGTAGACGCTGGCCACCACCTCGGTCGCCCCGGCCGCGTGAATTCGGTCGAGGGACTTGTCGGTTCGGGTGCGCACGATGATCGGGATATCGCGGTCGACGCCGCGCACCACCTCGATGGTCTTTATGGTCGATGCGTCATCCAGGTGCGTGAGCACAAGCGCCCGTGCACGGTGAAGCCCGGCTGACTGCAGGATGTCGAGATGGGTGGAGTTGCCGAAATACACCCGTAGCCCTGCCTCGTTGGCCTGGTGGACGATGTCCGGGTCCACTTCCACGGCCGTGTAGTCGATCCCTTCGCTCTTGAGCAGACGGGCGACGTTCTGGCCCACCCGGCCAAAGCCGCAGATCAGCACGTGGTTGGACAGGTCACTGGCATCCTGGCGCACCTCGACCGAGTGCTGGCGGCGGCTGCGGGCATACCCGGGGACCAATCGCTTGGCGATCACGCCGTTGTACTTGACCAGGATGGGGGTGAGCACCATCGAGAAGATCACGGTCCCCAGCACGATCTGTTGCTCGCGGTCGGTCATCAGGCTCGGGTCGGCGATCGAAAGCATGGCAAAACCGAATTCGCCGCCCTGGGCCAGCCCCAGGCCCGAACGCAGGGCGACGCCGGGAGACTCGCCCATCGCCCGGCCGATAAGAAAGATGATCAACGTCTTCGCCAGGATAAGGATCGCCAGGAACATCAGCACCCAGTGCAATATATCCAGCAGCCCGCCGATGTTGAGCATCATGCCGATGGTGATGAAGAACAGCCCCAGCAGCACGTCGCGGAAGGGGCGGATGTCTGCCTCGATCTGGTGCTTGTATTGCGTTTCCGACAGGGCGATCCCGGCGAGGAAGGCGCCCAGCTCCCAGGACAGGCCGGCGCTATTGGTCAGCCAGCCGGCACCCAGAACGGTCAGCAGCACCGCCAAGGTGAACAGCTCGGCCGAGCGCGACTTGGCGATCTCGCGAAATACCGGGCGCAACACCCAGCGACCGCCGAAGAAGAGGCCTACCGCCGCTACCACCCCGGCGGCCAGCGTAAGCGAGATATCCAGGGTCAGGTTGCCGGCTTCGTTCGCCGCTTGCGAGCCGAGTACCGGGATGATGATCAGAAAGGGGATGACGGCGAGATCCTGGAAAAGCAGGATGCCCACCGCGTTGTTGCCGTGACGGGAATTGACTTCGAGTTGCTCGCCCAGTTGGCGGATCACGATGGCCGTCGAGGAGACGGTCATCACCCCGGCGAGCACAAACGCAGCGGCCGGGGAGAAACCCAGCATCAGGGCCACCCCGCCGGTGATGATGGCCGTGAGCAGCACTTGGGCCCCGCCCATGCCGACCACCGCATGGCGCATGGCGATCAGGCGCGAGAGCGAGAACTCCAGGCCCAGCATGAACAGCAGGAACACCACGCCGAATTCGGCGATCAGGTGGATGTCATGGATGTCCTGGACCAGTCCGATGGCGTGCGGGCCGGCGAGCATGCCCACCGCCAGGTAGCCGAGGATGGCCGGCAGGTTGACGCGGTTCAAAACCACCACCGCCACGACGGAGATCAAGAGCAGGGTCAGCAGGATGCCCATGGTGTCGACTGGCATGGGGTGGGTCTCGCTCCTTGTCAGTGGGCGGTTGGCGCAGCCTGTAGCAGGCTTGGGCCGTTACGTTTTATCACAAAGGCGAGGCAGTGGCCTCGGCCAACCAATGCATGAATACCGAGCGGGGATATTCCTCGGCCCCCAGGCTGAGCAAATGCTCGGTGGTGAATTGTACATCGAGGAATTCGATCTCTCCCCACAGCTTGTCCACCAAAATGGCCGCCAGGGCAAATTTGGAGGCATTCGGCGCCCAGCTGAACATTGATTCGCCGAACGCGGCCCGACCGATGCGGCTGCCGAACAGTCCTCCGACCAGCTGATCATCGCGCCAGACCTCCACCGAGTGGCCCAGCCCGGCACGGTGCAGGGCGATGAAGGCGTCACGCACCGCTGGCACGATCCAGGTGCCGGCCTCGTCCCCACGAGGGGCGGCGCAGCCATGCACCACCGCCTCGAATGCCGTGTCGGCGGTCACTCGGTAGCGTCCTTGGCGCCGCCACTTGGCCAGGCTTTTCGAGATATGGAAGTGATCGGGGGTGAACAGCGTGCGCGGGTCAGGGCTCCACCACAGGATCGGGTCCCCCTCGGAGTACCAGGGAAAGATGCCGCGGCGATAGGCCGCCTCGAGGCGCGCGACCGAGAGGTCTCCGCCGGCCGCGAGCAGCCCGTTGGGTTCCGTGAGGGCGCTGGCGAGCGGCGGAAACGACTGCGGATCGGGCCCGAGCAGGGGGATCATCGCGAGGACGCTTTCCCCGGCGTGGGCAGGTTGAAGGCCGAATACTCGGCTTTCGGCCGAAACAGGACCGCGATGTGGCCGACTGTCTGCACTAGCGTGGAATGGGTGGCAGAGGTGATCGCGTCGATAATCTCGCGCTTCTCGTCGCGCTCGACGCCGGGGACGCGGACCTTGATCAGTTCGTGGATCTCGAGCGCCTGCTCGATCTCGGCGAGCACCGCGTCGGTGAGTCCGTGCTGGCCGAGTAGGACCACTGGCTTGAGGTGGTGCGCCTCGGCACGAAGGTACTGTCGCTGGCGCGCGGTAAGGTTCATGGTCGTGGTGGTCTCCGGAAAAGTCTGAGGCTGTGTGAAATCACACATTGCGCCATCGTGCATGGTCCGGCAGTTTAACGGCTCCATTCCCGACGACCAATTCATGCGAGGAGTCGCGTCGCCCATGCGATCAAGTCGTATCCTGCTGCCGCTGATGCTGGCCATGCTTTGGCTGGGAGGTTGCCAGCCTGACAGCGGGGACAACCTGCTCTACGGTTACCAGACGCCGGATCCACTGGTGCTGCGTACCCCTGCGGCGCCGGTCCCGGTTCCCGACGTGACGTTGGCCGGTGTCGACGGCGAGCGCAGCACCACCGCCCTGTTCGCTGATCGCTGGACGCTGCTGTACGTGGGTTACAGCTACTGTCCCGACATCTGTCCGACCGAGCTCGGCCAGTTGTCCCGGATCCTGCCGGCACTGCAGGAGCGCATGCCGGAGGTTCCCTGGCAGGTGGTGTTCCTCTCGGTCGATCCGGAGCGCGACACGCCCGCGCATCTGGAGAAGTACACGGCATTCTTCGCCGAGGAATTCGTGCCGGTGACCGGTTCGCGCCGGGCTATCGATCGGGTCACCGGGGCTGTGAAGGCCGGCTATCGCATTGAACCGCACGAGGCCGGTGAGGTCACCTACAACGTGGATCATGACACCAGCTTCCGCCTGATCGATCCGGCCGGGCGGATGCTGGCCCTGCTGCCCGGGCCCCACGATCCGGCGGCGATCGTTGATACCCTAGAGAACTTCATGTCCGAGGTGAGTAGATGAACAAAATGATGACAGCCGCGGGTCGCCCGCTTGCAACGCTGCTTTTCGCTGGATCGCTCCTGCTGGGTGGTGCTGCGCAGGCCGCCGATCTGGATGTGATCGACCCCTGGGTCGCGCTCGCCCCGCCCGGAGCACACGCCACCGCGGCGTTCATGGAGTTCCACAACCCGGGAGATCAGCCCGTTGATGTGGTCGCCGCGGGCGCTGACGGCTTTCAGGCGGTCGAATTGCACCGCTCTGTGAACGAGAATGGCATGCATCGCATGATCCAGCAGGAGCGCATTACCGTGCCAGCCGGGGGAGCAGTGCACTTGGCTCCGGGCGGTTACCACGTGATGCTGATTGGTGCTGAGCGCGAGCTGGAGGAGGGCGAGGTGCTCACCCTCGAGCTGACGTTGGGCGGCGGCAGCCGTCTTTCGGTTGATGCGCCGGTCAAGCGTCGTGAGCAGGCCATGGGCGGTCACGGCCACGAGCACGGCCACGACCACTGATAACCGCGGGGCGGGCTCGCCCACGGAAGAATTTGGGCCGAGAGGGGCAATCGGGGATAATCCGTGCCCCTTTTTTTTAGTCCTCGGATGGAGGCGCCCATGGCACGTTCCGTGAGCAGCAAGCGCTGGCTCAGCGAACATTTCAGCGACGAGTTCGTGCAGAAGGCCCAGCGCGAAGGCTATCGCTCGCGGGCGGTCTACAAGCTGATCGAGCTCAACGAGCGCGATCGTTTTCTGCGCCAGGGGATGACCGTGGTCGACTTGGGTGCGGCCCCAGGTGGCTGGACCCAGTTTGCCGCGCAACAGGTTGGTTCCAAGGGGCACGTGTTTGCCCTCGACCTGCTGGCGATGGATCACTTTGCCGACACCACGGTCTTGCAGGGCGACTTCACCGAGGAAGCCGTGCTCGAGCAACTCGAGCAGGTACTTGAAGGTCGCGAGGTCGATCTTGTCCTTTCTGATATGGCCCCTAATATGAGTGGGGTCGACTCGGTCGATATCCCTCGATCCATGCATCTGGCGGAACTCGCGCTGGATTTCTGTGATCGGATGCTCAGGGAGAAGGGCGCTTTCGTGACCAAATTGTTCCAGGGCGAAGGTTTCGACGAATTCGTCAAGGAAGTGCGGCAGCGGTTCGATCGTGTCGTGGTCCGCAAGCCCAAGGCCTCCCGTCCTCGTTCGCGCGAGGTATATCTGGTGGCAACCGGTAAGCGCCTAAGATAAGGTAGGCATGAATAATTCCGTTATCGCTGGCCGGGCACGTCGCGTGTTCCGGCCATTGTTGCGATAACTGCTCGCAGAGGTGTTGCGTTGAACGACTTGACCAAAAATATCCTGATCTGGGTGGTGATCGCCGTCGTGTTGATGACGGTGTTCAACAGCTTCGATCAACGCTCGGCGACTGCCCAGTCGATGCCGTACTCCCAGTTCATCCAGGAGGTGAAGAACGGCAACGTCGACGCGGTCACCATCGAAGGCCAGACTATCAAGGGCACGAGTGGCACCGCCGGGCGGTTTGAGACCTACAGCCCGGAGACGGACAATCGTGCCTTGGTGGGTGACCTGTTGAACAACAACGTCACCATCAACGCCAAGCCGCCGGAGAAGCCGTCGCTGTTGATGACGATCTTCATTCAGTGGTTCCCGTTCATTCTGCTGATCGCCATCTGGATCTTCTTCATGCGCCAGATGCAGGGCGGTGGCGGCCGCGGCGCAATGAGCTTCGGCAAGTCCAAGGCCAAGCTGATGAGCGAGGACCAGGTCAAGGTCACCTTCGGTGATGTTGCCGGTGCCGACGAGGCCAAGGAGGAAGTGGTCGAACTGGTCGACTTCCTCAAGGATCCGGGCAAGTTCCAGCGTCTGGGCGGCACCATCCCGCGCGGCGTACTGATGGTCGGCCCGCCGGGGACCGGTAAGACGCTGCTCGCCAAGGCCGTGGCCGGCGAGGCCAAGGTGCCGTTCTTCTCGATTTCCGGTTCGGATTTCGTCGAGATGTTCGTCGGCGTGGGCGCATCCAGGGTCCGCGACATGTTCGAGCAAGCCAAGAAGCAGGCCCCCTGCATCATCTTCATCGACGAGATCGACGCCGTAGGCCGCACCCGCGGGTCCGGCATGGGCGGTGGGCATGACGAGCGTGAACAGACGCTCAACCAGTTGCTGGTCGAAATGGACGGCTTCGAGGGTAACGAGGGCGTGATCGTCGTGGCCGCCACCAACCGGGCCGACGTGCTGGACAAGGCACTGCTGCGCCCGGGGCGTTTCGATCGCCAGGTGGTCGTCGGCTTGCCGGATGTGCGCGGGCGCGAGCAGATCCTCAAGGTGCACCTGCGTAAGGTGCCGGCGGCCAAGGACGTCGAGCCTTCCCTGATCGCCCGCGGGACCCCGGGCTTCTCCGGGGCGGACTTGGCCAACCTGGTCAACGAGGCGGCGCTGTTCGCCGCACGGTCGAACAAGCCCGATGTCAACATGGCCGATCTCGAGCGGGCCAAGGACAAGATCATCATGGGCGCCGAGCGCAAGTCCATGGTGATGAGCGAGGCCGAGAAGAAGCTGACCGCCTACCACGAGGCGGGCCACGCCATCGTCGGTCGCCTCGTGCCCGAGCATGATCCGGTCTACAAGGTTTCCATCATCCCGCGGGGCCGGGCGTTGGGCATCACCATGTTCCTGCCCGACCAGGATCGCTACAGTTATTCCAAGCGCAAGTTGGAGTCGAACATCTCCAGCCTGTTCGGTGGGCGCATCGCCGAGGAACTGATCTTCGGTGACGAGGCGGTCACCACCGGCGCCTCCAATGACATCGAGCGGGCCACCGAGCTGGCGCGCAACATGGTGACCAAGTGGGGGATGTCCGAGAAGTTGGGCACGCTCTATTATTCCGAGGATGACGGCGACCCGTTCATGGGTCGTCAGGCCTCCGGCGGACATTTCTCCGACGAGACCAAGGAGGTCATCGACGTCGAGATCAAGGACGTCATCGACCGCAATTATCAGCGCTGCCATCAGATTCTGGTGGACAACATGGACATCCTGCATGCCATGGCCGAGGCGCTGAAGAAATACGAGACCATCGATGCCGGCCAGATCGACGACCTGATGGAACGTCGCCCGGTGCGCGAACCGGCCGACTGGCATGACGAGGAGTCCGAGTCGGACAACGAGCCGCCCAGCTCCGGTTCCACCATCGACACCACCGATGAGGAAGCAGAAGACGGCGAGGATTCGACGCCGGGCTCGAGCGACGAGTCCGACGATCAGGGTGGTCGTGATGAGGACAAGACGCCCGACGGCCAGCCGTTGGGAGGTCCGCGCGGCGGATGATTCGGCGTTTTTCCTGTCCGGACTGGCCGCGTCCGGGGTCGGCGGAGTCTCCCCTGATCATGGGGATTCTCAACGCGACCCCGGATTCGTTTTATGACGGTGGGCGCTTCAATTCGGTTGAGCGGGCGGTGGAGGCTGCCGCCGCGATGCTCGATGCCGGTGCCGACATCATTGACGTCGGTGGCGAGTCGACGCGCCCCGGCGCCGAACCGATTTCGCCGGAAGAGGAACTCGACCGAGTCATCCCGGTGATCGAGGCGTTGGCGGAACGGTTCGACTGCCCGTTGTCGGTGGACACCAGCACGCCAGCGGTGATCACCCTGGCCGTGGAGAAGGGTGCCTGCCTAGTCAACGATGTCCGGGCGCTCACACGACCGGGCGCGCTTGAGGCCGCGGCGGCCAGCGGGGCGTCGGTCTGCGTGATGCACATGCGTGGCGAACCCGGTGACATGGCCGGCCGCACCGATTATGCCGACGTGGTTGAGGAAGTGGTGTCCTACCTCGCTGGTCGGATCGAGGAGCTCATGCAGGCGGGCATACCGGCGGACCGGATTCTGGTCGACCCGGGTTTCGGCTTTGCCAAGACCGGCGAGCAGAATTTTGTTCTCTTGCGCCGCCTGGAGGCCTTGGCCTGCCTGAAAACCCCGCTGCTGGTGGGTATGTCGCGTAAACGAATGGTGGGCGAGGCGACAGGCCGACCCCTCGAGGAGCGAGCGGTGGGTAGTGCGGCGGCGGCCCTGCTTGCCGCCGAGCGAGGTGCGAGGGTGCTTCGGGTGCACGATGTCGCGGCCACGCGCGATGCGCTCTCCGTCTGGCAGGCGATGCGTCGGGCCGGCGAGTCCTGAATGATCCGATTTTGGTCGTAAGCTCCCGACATCGGCTGTCCGGTAACAAACCCGCCTTTTCAGGCATAAAAGCGTTTGCCTTGGCTTGAATTAGGGTTTTCTGATATTTTGTCCGGCGGGGTTAATTTGGTTGACTTGAAATCGCCGTTTCATCCGCCCGGCCACATTTTTGCGATGCTGTCCTGTATCGCCCTGGTGGTGCATTCCGGATGGTGCGGCGTACAACAGTTGAGAGAAAAAACATGAAACAGATGCGTCGTTCACTCATTGCCCTCGCTGCCAGCGGGGCCCTGGCTGCCCCGTTGATGGGCCACGCTGCCGGCGATCCGGAAGCGGGTAAAAGCAAGTACACCACCTGTGCCGCCTGCCACGGCGCCGATGGTGGTGGTCAAGGCGGTGCCTTTCCCAAGCTGACAGGTCTGGGTGAGGAAGAAACAGCCAAGAAGTTGGCCGCTTACCGTGACGGAGATCAGGAGTACCTCAAGAGCGTGGGCCTCGGCGGCCGCTACGGCACCATGGCGCCGAATGCCTCGGGCCTCTCCGATGGTGACATTGCCGACTTGGCCGCCTACATTGCCGAGGAGTTCGGCGGCGATGCCACTGGTGGTGACGAAGCGGCCGCCGAGCCGGCACCGGCTGGAAACGGCGAGATTGCCAAGGCCGACGTTGAGCGTGGTCAAGCGCTCTACTCCTCTTGCGCCATCTGCCACGGCGAGCAGGGCGAGGGTGGTCACCTGATGAACGCTCCCAAGCTCAAGGGCCTGCCGGCCTCGCAGGTTGCATCGCTGCTCAAGGTCTACCGCAAGGGCACCGAAATGGGTCAGTACTCCTACGCGATGATTCCCCAGGCGACGCACCTGTCCGACGCGGACATCAATAATCTGGCCGCCTATATCGCGACCATCGGTGAAGATCAGGCCGCCGAGTAAGGTTGTGCATTAGAGCGAACCCGTCTGGCCTTATTAGGTTGGTCGGGTGCGCAAGATTACTAGGCGCCGGCTTGTCAGCCGGCGTTTTTTGCTTTTGCCCGTCGCCTCGGACAGCGGCGGGCTGATGGATCCTGACGGGTTGGGGAGTGCGTGTGACCAGGGTATTCGGAACCGATGGAGTGCGCGGGGCGGTTGGGCAGTGGCCCATGACCCCGGAATTTGTGCTCAAGCTGGGCTGGGCGGCCGGCAAGGTGCTTGGTAACCATGGCCGGCGGCGCGTCCTGATCGGCAAGGACACTCGCGTGTCGGGCTACATGTTCGAGTCGGCGCTGGAGTCGGGCTTTTCGGCCGCGGGCGTCGACGTGCGGTTGCTCGGACCGATGCCCACCCCGGCGATCGCCTACCTCACACGCACTCTGCGCGCATCTGCGGGCGTGGTCATCAGTGCCTCGCACAATCCGTACTACGACAATGGGGTCAAGTTCTTCTCCGCCCATGGGGAGAAACTGCCGGATTCGATCGAGGACGAGATCCAGGCGATGCTCGATTGTCCTCTGGAGGTGATCGATAACCGCAAACTCGGGAAGGCCGAGCGCATCGACGATGCCCCGGGGCGCTACATCGAGTTCTGCAAGAGTACCGTGCCCATTGGCATGAGCCTCGCCGGGTTGCGCGTCGTGGTCGACTGCGCCCATGGCGCGACCTATCAGGTCGCGCCGAAGGTGTTCGCCGAACTGGGCGCCGAGGTCCAGGTGATCGGTGCATCCCCCGATGGGTTCAATATCAACGAGGGTGTCGGCTCGACTCACCCGGAGACACTGCGCGAGGCGGTGCTCAAGGCCGGCGCGGACCTGGGCGTGGCCTTCGATGGTGACGGCGACCGGGTGGTGATGGTCGATGCCCAAGGCGCGATCCGTGACGGCGACGAACTCCTGTACGTGATTGCCTCGGGGCGCATCCAGCAGGGCTATCCGGGTGGGGTGGTCGGCACCTTGATGAGCAATCTGGGTCTGGAGCGAGCCATCGAAGCCCTGGGGCGCCCCTTCGTGCGCGCCAAGGTGGGCGACCGTTACGTTCATGAAGCGCTCAAGCGCGAACAGTGGCTGCTGGGCGGCGAGTCCTCCGGTCACCTCCTGTGTCTCGATCGTCATACCACCGGGGATGGCATCGTGGCAGCGCTCCAGGTGCTGGCCGAGATGGCGCGCCAAGGGCGTTCGCTGGACGACCTGCTGCGGTCGATGGACATCCTGCCGCAGACCCTGATCAATGTGCGCATTGAGCAGCCGGTTTCTTTGGAGGATCCCGTGATCGGCGAGGCGGTGCGGGCGGCGGAAGCACAGCTGGCCGGCCGGGGTCGCGTGTTGCTGCGTCCTTCCGGGACCGAGCCTCTCATTCGTGTCATGGTCGAAGGCGAATCTGCCGACCAGGTCCGCGAAGTGGCCGAGGGGCTGGCTGCGGCAGTGAGGATGCACGCTGCGGCGTGAGAAGGCTGCGAGGTGTCATGCGGGTTCCCTCAGATCGGCAAGTCCCGTATAATCCGCGCGCCGGGTCATGTGTTGTAAACAAGGCCCGGAAATTCCACACGCCCATCAATATGGCAGCGCGGGGTGCCCACCGATCCAATCGGGGGTTGCGCTGTCAGATCGGGCGGAGGCCTAACCCAACGAAATCAGGTATTTAACAATGGCTAAAATCACAATGCGTCAGATGATCGAGGCAGGTGTCCACTTCGGTCACCAGACTCGATACTGGAACCCGGGCATGGCGCCCTACATCTTCGGTCAGCGCAACCGGATCCACATCGTCAACCTGGAAAAGACGCTGCCGATGTTCGAGGATGCCTTGAACTATGTCGGCAAGCTGGCCGCCAACGGTGGCAAGGTCATGTTCGTCGGCACCAAGCGCTCAGCGCGTGACCTGGTCGAGACCGAAGCCAAGCGCTGCGGCATGCCCTACGTCAACCACCGCTGGCTCGGCGGCATGATGACCAACTTCCGCACCGTGCGTGCCTCGATCCGCCGCCTCAAGGCGCTTCAGCAGATGGAAGAGGACGGTACCTTCGCCAAGCTGGTGAAGAAGGAAGCACTGGAAATGACCCGCGAGCGCGCCAAGCTCGAACGGTCCATCGGCGGCATCCAGGACATGGAGCGCCTGCCGGACGCACTGTTCGTGATCGACGTGGGGCACGAGGATATTGCGATCAAGGAAGCCAAGAAGCTCGGCATTCCGGTGGTCGCTGTGGTCGACACCAACAACAGTGCCAACGGCGTCGACTACGTCATTCCGGGCAACGATGACGCCATTCGCGCCATCCAGCTGTACACCTCCTCCGTTGCCGATGCGGTGCTGGATGCCAAGGGTGCCTCGAGCAATGTCACCGAGTCGGACTTTGTCGAGGTTGCCAGCGAGGAAGAAGCGGCCAAGTAATGGGCCCTGCCGCGACGGCCGACACGGCCATCGCGTGCTCGATTTTCTGAACAACGGGTCGGCTGGCCCGTTGTTTTTGTACAAGACAGTTTCGGGAGAAGACAGCTCATGGCAATTACTGCCTCTCTGGTCAAAGAACTCCGCGAGCGTACCGGCTCGGGGATGATGGAGTGCAAGAAGGCACTGGTCGAGACCGACGGCGACATCGAGGCCGCAATCGAGCAGATGCGCAAGAGCGGTCTGGCCAAGGCCGACAAGAAGGCCGGTCGCGTTGCCGCCGAGGGCCAGGTCGCCATCGCACTGAGCGATGACCGCAAGTCGGCCGCAATGGTCGAGATCAACTCCGAGACCGACTTCGTCTCCAAGGGCGATGATTTCACCAATTTTGCCAACGCGGTCGCCGACCGCATCCTGACTGCCGATCCGGTCGACATGGATGCCGTCAACGACCTCGAGGTCGATGGCGAGAAGGCCGACGATCGCCGCAAGGCGCTGGTTGCCAAGCTGGGTGAGAACATCCAGATGCGTCGTTTCGTGCGCATGGCTACCAGTGGCGTCATCGGTTCGTATCGCCACGGCGAGCGCATTGGGGTGCTGGTGGAGTTGGAAGGTGGCAGTGAGGAGCTGGCGCGGGATCTCGCCATGCATGTGGCAGCCACCAAGCCGAGCTGCGTCGACGAGTCCGACGTGGACGAGGCCAGCGTGGAGAAGGAGCGCGAGATCTTCCGTGCTCAGGCTGCCGAGTCCGGCAAGCCGCCGGAGATCGTCGAGAAGATGATCGACGGGCGGATTCGCAAGTTTCTCGCCGAAATCACCCTGGTGGGCCAACCGTTCGTCAAGGACCCGGATCAGACCGTCGGCCAGCTGCTGAAGAAGGAGGGCGCCAAGGTGGTCCGCTTCGAGCGCATGGAAGTCGGAGAAGGTATCGAGAAGGAGGAAGGCGACTTCGCCGCCGAAGTGATGGCACAAGTCAAGGGGAGCTGATCCCCACCAGGAAAGCCGGGGCTACCCCGGCTTTTTTTTGAGTTGCAGAATCTCTGCACAAGTCCGGCTTGGGCTCGGCGCCCACCGGCGGGCTTTTGCAGAGGTTCACGGTCGCCCGCGAGGCTCTCGCGATGCGACAATCCGTTCGCAAGTACTACAAGCCTATAGGTGAATCGTTATGCAAGCTGCCGGCTCCCCCCGATATCGACGTGTTCTGCTCAAGCTCAGCGGTGAGGCGCTGATGGGAGACCAGTCCTTCGGGATCGATCCGGCGGTCATCAGTCGTTTGGGCGACGATATCCTGGCGCTCAAGGACCAGGGTGTAGAGGTCGCCGTGGTCGTCGGCGGCGGCAATATTTTCCGGGGCGCCGGTTTGGCCGATGCCGGCATGGATCGTGTCACTGGCGACCAGATGGGCATGCTGGCCACCGTGATGAACGGGTTGGCGATGCAGGACGTGCTCGAGCAGCGCGGCTTGCAGGTGCGGGTCATGTCGGCCGTGTCGATCCACGCCGTCTGCGAGGACTACATTCGCCGGCGTGCCATTCGGCATCTGGAGCGCGGGCGCATCGTGGTGCTCGTCGGCGGAACGGGAAATCCCTTCTTCACCACCGATTCCGGTGCGAGTCTCCGCGCGGCCGAGATTAACGCCGATCTGATGATCAAGGCGACCAAGGTCGATGGCGTCTACAACGCCGATCCGCATCTGCATGCGGATGCGGAACGCTACAAGCATTTGACGTACAATGCCGTGCTCGACCAACGGCTGGGCGTGATGGACGCCACTGCGATCGTGATGTGTCGCGATCAGAAAATGCCGCTGATGGTGGTGGATATCAACGAGCCAGGCAATCTGGCTCGTGCCATCGGCGGCGAGGCCGTGGGAACCCTGGTGACAGCGGAGAATGTGAACAATGATTGACGACGTGGCCAAAGACGCTCGCGCACGCATGAGCAAGAGTATTGATGCGCTCAAGAGCGAGCTCGCCAAGATTCGCACCGGGCGCGCCAACGCGAACGTGCTCGATCATATCCACGTGGAGTACTACGGCAGTGAGGTGCCGCTCTCCCAGGTCGCCAAGCTGGGGACCGAGGATGCGCGTACCCTGACGGTCACTCCGTGGGAGAAGGACATGGTCGGCAAGATCGAGAAGGCCATCATGACCTCGGATCTGGGCTTCAATCCGGCCACGGCGGGCACGGTGATTCGCATCCCCATGCCGCCGCTGACCGAAGAGCGTCGCCGGGATCTGGGCAAGGTCGTGCGTCACGAGGGCGAGAACGCCAAGATCGCCATCCGCAACATCCGCCGCGACGCCAATAACGACCTCAAGAACTTTCTCAAGGAAAAGGAGATTTCCGAGGACGACGAGCGCCGTGGCCAGGACATCGTCCAGAAGCTCACCGACGAGCGTGTCGCCGAGGTGGACAAGATCGTGGCCGAGAAAGAAAAAGAGCTGATGGAAGTCTGAGCCGACGTGCAGGCGCGAAGCAACGACACGGCCTCCGCCTCCGGCATCGACCCGGCGCGCCTGCCTCGTCACGTCGCCATCGTCATGGATGGCAACGGTCGCTGGGCCCGCGCCCGTCATCTGCCGCGGACGGTGGGTCACCAGCGGGGACGGCGGTCGGTACGCGCCACCATCCGTGCCGCCATGCGGCTGGATGTGCCCCTGCTGACTCTATTTGCCTTCTCCTCGGAGAACTGGAAGCGCCCGACCGCGGAGATCGACGCATTGATGAATCTGTTCATCAATGCGCTGGAGAAAGAGCTCGACGAGCTGGACGACAACGGCGTTAGGTTGACCTTCATCGGCGATCGCTCGCGACTTGATGCCCGGGTGTGCGAGTTGATGGCCAAGGCCGAGCAACGCACCGCCGACAATCGTCGCCTGCAGCTGCAGATCGCGGTGAGCTACGGTGGCCAGTGGGATATTCTCCAGGCCGCCCGCCAACTCGCCGAACGGCATGCCGAATCACCCCTGACGCTGTCCGACCCCGATTCCCTGCGCCACGAATTCGAACGGGGGCTGTCCACCGCCGGTCAGCCACCGGTGGATCTGTTCATCCGCACGGGAGGCGAGCGCCGCCTGAGCAATTTCCTTTTGTGGCAGACCGCCTACGCCGAGCTCTACTTCACCGACGTCCTCTGGCCGCTGTTCGATGAGGGGGAGTTCGAGGCAGCGGTGCGCTGGTTTGCCGGGCGTAACCGCCGTTTCGGCCGGGTGGCGACCCAGGGAGACGATTCGTGACCGGCACGCCGCTACGACTGCTCACTGGAATCATCGCTGGGCTGGTATCTCTGGCCGTGGTGCTTCTGGCGCCAGACCGGGTGTTCGCCGGTCTGACCTTGCTGCTTCTCGGCTGGGCCGCGGTCGAGTGGTTTCGCCTCGCCGGTCTGGCGCCCTGTCATGTCTGGCCCTGGGTGGTTGCGACCGTGCTGCTCGCCGTCGGCTGGCAGCAGCTCCTGCCCGCCACGGCACTGGTCTGGCCTATGGCGCTCGCCGCTCTCGTCTGGCTGTTTCTGTTTGCCGCCCAGCTCCGTTATCGAACCACTCGGCCACCCCTGCGCCCTTTCTGGAAGCGCCGGCTGACAGGTCTGCTGATCCTGCCGTTGTTCTGGCTCGCCATCGTCGAGGTGCACGCCGCACCCCACGGTCCGTGGTTGCTGCTGTTCGGGATGCTGGTCGTCGTCGTGGCCGACTCGCTGGCCTACTTCGCCGGCCGGGCCTTCGGCCGCCACAAGCTTGCGCCGATGATCAGTCCCGGTAAGTCGATCGAAGGTGTCGTCGGTGGTCTCGCCGGGGTGGCGGTTCTGGCCGCGATCGGCGCGGTAATGCCGATCTTTGCCACCACCTCGTCCTGGTTGCTGGCCGGTTGGTGCGTGCTGGTGGCGCTGGCCTCGGTGGGTGGCGATCTGGAAGAGTCGCGCCTCAAGCGTGAGGCCGGCGTCAAGGACAGCGGGCGCGTTCTGCCGGGGCACGGCGGGGTGCTGGATCGGCTGGATGGCCAATTCGCTGCCATGCCGCTGTGGGCGCTGGGTTTATGGCAGATGCAGTTGCTGGGGCTGTGAGGCCATGAAACGTGTCGGTATCTTCGGCTCGACCGGGAGCATTGGCTGCAACACGCTCGACGTGTTGGCCCGTCATCCCGACGCCTACCGGGTCGAGGTGCTCGTGGCCCATGGCCGCGTGGATGCCCTGTTTGCACAGGTGCAGCGTTTTCATCCCGCTGTCGTCGGACTGGTGGATGTGGCGCGACAGGAGGCGCTGCTCCAACGATTGGCTTCTTTGCCAGCCAGTGAACGACCCGAACTGGTCATCGGCCAGCAGGCGGTCGATGCCCTAGCGGGTGATCCTCGCTTGGACGTGGTGGTGGCGGCGGTGGTCGGCACGGCCGGTTTGCGCTCGACATGGAATGCCCTCACGGCCGGCAAGCGGGTGCTGCTGGCCAACAAGGAGTCCTTGGTTGCCGCCGGTGACCTGATGCTGGACGTGGCTCGTCGCGGCGGCGCCCAGCTGTTGCCCATCGACAGCGAGCACAACGCGATCTTCCAGTGCCTGCCTTCCGAGCAGGCAAGCCTGGTCGGGCAGGGCATGCTGCCGTGCGGCAACCGGTCGATCGAGAGCATCGTGCTGACTGCCTCGGGTGGCCCGTTTCGCGACTGGCCGTCGGAGCGATTTGCCGGGATTACGCCGGATCAGGCCTGCGATCATCCTAACTGGTCGATGGGGCGGAAAATATCGGTCGATTCGGCCACCATGATGAACAAGGGGCTGGAGGTGATCGAGGCCGCTCGGCTGTTCGGCGTTGATGCCGGACGGATCGAGGTGGTGGTCCATCCCGAGTCCGTGATCCATTCCATGGTGCGCTTCGTGGACGGTTCGGTGATTGCCGAGCTGGGCGAGCCGGACATGCGCACGCCGATTGCCCATGCGCTGGCCTGGCCTGAACGCATTGCCTCCGGTGTCGATCCGCTGGATTTCTCCGCCTTGGCCGGCTTGCATTTCGAGGCACCCGACATGGCTCGGTTTCCCGCTTTGCGCCTGGCCTTCGACGCCTTGGAGAAGGGCGGAGCAGCGCCGCTGGTGATCAACGCCGCCAACGAGGTGGCGGTGTCCGCCTTCCTGGGTCATCGCATCGGATTCACTGACATACCGCGCGCTATTGAAGCGGCTCTGGAGTACGCGGACGGCAGCGGTGCCTTGGTGGCGCCTGACTCGATCGAAGCGGTGCTCGAGCGTGATCACGCGGTCCGCGATTGGACCGGACAGTGGTGCGAGCGTCCCGGTGAGGCACGCCTCTTCACTGACAGGACTTCGCGCCAATGACCCTTCTGCTTAGCCTGATCGGCTTTCTGTTGACGATCGGCATCCTGGTGGCCTTCCACGAGTACGGCCATTTCTGGGCGGCACGTCGCATGGGCGTGCGGGTACTGACCTATTCGCTGGGCTTTGGCCGGGCGATATTCGCTACTCGTCGTGGGCCGGAGCAAATCGAATACCGCGTGGGGATGCTGCCGCTGGGTGGCTACGTCCGCATGCTCGACGAGCGCGAGGGTCCGGTCGAGCCGGCAGAGCAACATCGGGCCTTCAATCGGCAGCCTGTATGGCGTCGGGCGGTGGTCGTCGCGGCCGGTCCCGCGGCCAACATCTTGCTGGCCCTGTTCTTCTGGTGGTTGATGTTCATGGTGGGGACCCAGGGGGTCCAGCCCAAGCTGGGCGATGTCGACCCCGGTTCCCGGTTTGCCGCAGCCGGGATGCAGTCGGGTGACCTCATCACGGGCGTCGGGGATGCCCCCGTGGCTAGCCTCTCCGACCTGCGGTTGCGCCTGCTCAACGGGGCCATCGATCAGCAGGCCTTGCCTGTGGAGTTCCGCCGTGATGGCGCGCAGCATTCCACCCAACTCGACCTGCGCGGCCTCGATCCCCTGGGCGGACAAATCGGCACCACGCCTACCGGCATATTGGAGCGGCTGGGGTTCAAACTCTGGCGTCCGCCGTCCGTGGCTGAAATTGCCGAGGTGCAGGAAGACTCGCCGGCCGCGCGTTCCGGTCTGCGTGCTGGCGAGCGCATTGTTGCCGTCGAGGGCCAGGGGTACCGCGATGCCTGGGAACTGATTGACTTGATCGGCAGTCGTGCCGGTGAGCCGGTCACGTTGACCGTCGCGAGCGAGCAGGGGCAACGGGAGGTATCGGTGACACCGCGGGAAACCCGCGTGGACGGCGAGAGAGTGGGGCGGATCGGCGTGGCGCTTGCCTCGAAGCCCCGCGATGCCAAAACGGCCAAGGCGATGTTTTTCGTCGAGCATTCCGGGCCCGTGGAGGCCATGGGCCAGGCGTTGGGTCGCAGTTGGGACATGACGGCCTTGACCTTCCAGGTGTTCTATCGGCTCGCGCGGGGTGAGGCAAGCCTCGCCAATCTCTCGGGACCCGTGGCCATCGCCGAATACGCGGGCAAGAGTCTGGTGCTGGGGTTGTCGAGTTTCCTCGGCTTTCTCGCCTTGGTCAGCCTGTCACTGGCAATTCTCAACCTACTGCCCATTCCCATGCTCGATGGCGGGCACCTCCTGCTCTACGTCATCGAGGCCATCAAGGGCAGTCCGGTGAGCCCGGTCTTTGAAGAGATATTTGCCCGGATCGGCATCCTGATGCTCGGGATGTTGATGGTGGTGGTCTTCTACAACGATATCGCCCGGTTGATGCAGTAGCCGCCCTTGGGCCACAATAGCCGGGTTTACTCAGGTTCCGAGTCCATGGGCAGCGCGCCGTGGCCGGTCTTCGATCCTTCATCTGCCTGATCAGGAAAGCCTTTCGGCATGACCATCACCCAACGTATCTCCTCCCTGGCGCTCGCCGCACTTCTCCTCCTGCCCTCCCTGGCACAGGCATTTGAAATCACCGACATCCGGGTCGAGGGCCTGAGAACCATTTCCCCGGGCACTGTCTTCACCTATATCCCCTACGAGGTGGGTGATGAGTTTGATGCCGGCGACAGTACTCGGGTGATCGAGTCCTTGTACGACACTGGCTTCTTCAAGAACGTGCAGGTGGGGCGATCGGCCGACGACGCGCTTCTGGTGCGACTGGAAGAGCGGCCGACCATCACGGCGCTGGAGGTCAGCGGCAACGACAAGGTCGAGACCGAGAAGCTTCAGGAAGCACTCAAGTCGATCGGCTTGGTTCAGGGCCGGGTGCTTGACCAGCGTGCGCTGGACAAGATGCAGACCGAACTGCAGCGTGTCTATTACAGCCTCGGCCAATACGGCGTGCAAATCGAAACCGACGTGGAAGAGCTCGACGGTAACCGCGTCTTCGTCCACATCGATATCTACGAGGGCAAGCCCGCCTCGATCCGTCGTGTGCGCATCATCGGCAACGAGGATTTCTCCGAAGGGACGCTCCTGGACGAGTTCGAGTTGGGACCGGTTTCCTGGTGGCGGTTCTGGTCGAATGCCGACCAGTACTCCAAACAGAAGCTGTCTGCCGATCTCGAGCGGCTGCGCTCGTTCTATCTCGATCGCGGCTATCTCAAGTTCTCGGTGGACTCCACCCAGGTGACCATCACGCCGGACAAGAAAGACATCGAGATCGTCATTAATGTCACAGAGGGCGAGCGCTACCGAGTCACTGATGTCACCTATAGCGGCAACATGCTGCTCAACGAGGAAACGCTCAAGGAGCTCACACAGGTGGAGGTGGGCGAGTACTTCAATCGCCGTCAAGTGGTCGATACCAGCGATGCCGTCGGCAAGCGCATGGGTGACTACGGTTATGCCTTCGCCCGGGTCGAGCCCCGCCCGCAAATCGACGAGGACGAGAAGACCGTCGTGGTCGATTTCAACCTCCAACCGGGGAGCCGGGTAAGCGTCCGCGAGATCGAGTTCAAGGGAAACTACAACACGAACGAGGTGGTCTATCGCCGCGAAATGCGGCAGATGGAGGGCAGCTGGTACGCCGGCAACAAGCTTGACCGGTCCAAGCAGCGACTGGAACGCCTGCCGTCGGTCCAGCGGGTGGAGCAGAACATCAAGCCCGTGCCCGATGCCCCTGACCAAGTGGATATCGAATACGACATCACCGAACAGCTATCCGGTTCGCTGACCGCCGGGGTGGGCTTCTCCCAGGCCGAGGGCGTCCTCTTCAATCTCGGCCTCAACCAGCCCAATTTCCTGGGCACCGGCAAGGAAGTGGGGGTGAATGTCGAGCGCAGCTCCTTTCGCGAGTTCTACCAGTTCAACTACCGCAACCCGTACTTCACGGTGAATGGCGTCAGCCAGGGATTCGGTCTGTTCTACCAGAAGCAGGACGGCACCGAGCTGTCGCTGTCGCGCTATTTGGTCGATTCCTTCGGCGGCAACATGAACTTCGGGCTCCCCCTGTCTGAGCGGACTTATGGTTCGATTGCCTTCGGTGTCAAGAGCCAGGAAATCAAATCCACCACTGCCTCGCCCAGCTGGGTGACCGGCGAGGCGGATGGCGACACCCCCGGGCCGGGTTTCGACGGCGAGCAGTTCTATACCTTCACCATCGAGCCCTCCTGGCGCTACGATAGCCGTAACCGCAACATCTTCCCGACATCGGGGCAGTCCCACCGTCTGTCGGCCACCGTGGCCGTGCCGGGGGGTGATCTCACCTACCTCAAGGGGGAGTACGACGGCGAGTTCTACCTGCCGCTGAGCGAGAATTTCACCCTGCAGGCCCACGGCAACGTCGGCCAGATCAAGGCCTATGGAGATACCCAGGCCGACTACGACGGGGTGAGCGAATACTATGACGGGGTGCCGCCATTCTTGAACTACTTCACCGGCGGCATCCGCTCGGTTCGTGGTTACGAGGATTATTCATTGGGCCCGCGCGATAACAACGACGATCCCATGGGCGGGACCTTCAAGCTTAATGGCGGGCTGGCGATGTATTCGCCGTTGCCGTTCTTGACCGAGCAGCGTGATTCCGTGCGGATGTCCGCGTTCTGGGATATCGGCAATGCCTACCGCGACCTGGAGAACTTCGAGGTCGACACGTTGCGCCAGTCCGTGGGTGTGGGCCTGAGTTGGGTTTCGCCGGTCGGGCCGCTTTTGTTCAGCTATGCCCAGCCGATCAATGACGAGCCGGGCGACCGGGTCCAGCAATTCCAGTTCTCGATCGGCGCATCCTTCTGATCGGCGCCCGGCTCGCCGGGCCCTGTGGCATAATACCGGCCGCTAGGATCCGGTTTTTCCTTATTCCCCCGCACCCATCCGGTGTGATGTCCAGGAGATAACAGCGTGATTCGCTTGGTTCAACGATTTGCCTTCCTGAGTGCCATTCTCTTTGCGCCCATGCTGACGCAGGCCGCCGATATCAAGATCGGCTTCGTTAATTCCTCGGTCCTGCTCGAGCAGGCACCGCAGGCGGAGCGGGCCAAGCAGAAGCTGGAGCAGGAGTTCTCTTCACGCGAGGAGGAATTGCGCAAGCTCCGCCAGCAGGTGCAGGATCTGGAAAGTCGCCTCAACCGTGATGGCGTGACCATGAGCGAGAGTGACCGCAGTGATCTGGAGCGTGAGCTCAATCGCAAGCTGCGCGACCTACAGCGTCAGCAGAGCAACTTCCGGGACGATCTCAACCTGCGCAAGAACGAGGAGCTGGGCAAGCTCCAGCGGCTGGTGCTGGAAGCGATTCGCGAGGTCGCCAGCGACAAGGGATATGACTTGGTGTTGTCCGAGGGCGTGGTGTATTCCGCCGATCGCGTGGAGATCACCGAGGACGTGCTCGACCGCCTGCAGCAGATGGGCGGCTGATCGCCTCCCCGGTCCGTCACGATGAGTATCCCGGCCACTGCTAGTGCAACCATCGGCGAGATCGCCGAATGGTTGGACGTGGTCGCACCCGATGAGGCCGCCGCCCGGATAACGGGGGCGGCCTCGTTGGGCTCAGCGGGTCCCGGCGATGTCACCTATTACGATGGCGATAACAAGACGGCCGATCTAGCCCGGCAAACCCGCGCCGGCCTGATCTTGACCAATGAGGCCGGCGAGGGCCGGTTGGCTGACGTGGCCCCCACCTTGCGGGTGGTCGAGCCCCGCGTGGCATTCGCCCGTGTGCTCGAACGCCTCTATCGCCGCAGACCCGGGCCGGCGGGGATTCACTCGTCGGCCGTGATCGACAAACGAGCCGATTTGGACCCGTCCGCGCGCATCCACGCCCAGGTCACGATTGGCGCCGGCTGTCAGGTGGGGGCGGATGTCGAGATTGGTCCCGGCTGCGTGATCGGGGAAAACGTCGTCATCGCGGCGGGCACGCGCCTGATCGGCCGGGTGACGGTGCTTGATCACTGCCTGATCGGCGCGCGCTGCGTGATCCAGCCGGGGGTGGTGATTGGCTCGGACGGCTTCGGTCTCGCCCAAGAAGACGGTGCCTGGCGGCGCGTGCCGCAAATTGGACGCGTGGTGATCGGGGACGAGGTCGATATCGGCGCGAACACCACCATTGACCGCGGCGCGCTCGACGACACCGTGATCGATGACGGGGTCAAGCTCGACAACCTGATCCAGATCGCGCACAACGTGCGCATCGGGACGCACTCGGCGATTGCCGGCTGTGCGGGACTGGCCGGGTCCAGCGAGGTGGGAAGGCATTGCACGCTCGGAGGTGGCGTCGGTTTGGCCGGCCACCTGACGCTGGCAGACAACGTACACATCACGGGCATGTCGATGGTGACCCGCTCGATCCACCGTCCCGGCGTGTATTCTGCCGGCACGCCACTGGACACCAACGAGCGCTGGCATCGCAATGCCGCTCGTTTCAAACAACTCGACCGGCTTGCCCGCCGGGTCCGACAACTGGAAAAACAGCTCGGCGACTCGCCGGTGCATGAGGACAACTCGTGAGCGAAGACAACACCATGATGGTGCAGGAAATCATGGAATTCCTGCCCCACCGTTACCCGTTTCTGCTGATTGATCGCGTCATCGACTGGGCGCCCAATGAGTACCTGGTCGCCATCAAGAACGTGAGCTTCAACGAGCCGTTCTTCCAGGGGCACTTCCCGGTCCGTCCGATCATGCCCGGCGTCCTGATCACCGAGGCCATGGCGCAGGCGACCGGGGTGCTGGCGTTTCGCAGCAATGGTGGCAAGCCGAAGGAGAACGCCCTGTACATGCTGGTCGGCCTCGATGACGTGACGTTCCGTCGCATGGTCGAGCCGGGAGACCAGCTGACCATCCGTGTCGACATCAAGCGCATGGCGCGCGGCATGGGGATCTTCAACTGCGAGGCCCGGGTCGGCGATGAGCTGGCCGCCCGCGCCACGGTCAAGTGTGTGGCCAAGGAAGTGACCGAGTGATTCATCCGACCGCGATCATCAGCGACGAAGCCCGACTGGACGAGAGCGTCACGGTCGGCCCGTTCTGCGTCATCGAGGGCGAGGTGGAAATCGGCCCACGCACCGAGATCGGTTCGCATGCCGTCATCAAGGGACCCTGCCGCATCGGCGCGGACAACCACATCTTCAGTCATGCCGTCATCGGCGAGGTCCCCCAGGATCTCAAGTTCGCCGGCGAGCGCAGCTTCCTCGAGATCGGCGATCGCAACCGCATACGGGAGTTCTCCACCATCCACCGGGGCACGGCCGGCGGTGGCGGCCTGACCCGGCTGGGATCGGACATATTGCTGATGGCCTATGCGCATGTGGCGCACGACTGCCTGGTGGGGGATCACGTCATTCTGGCCAATGCCGCCTCCCTGGCCGGGCATGTGGAAGTGGGCGAATACGCGATCTTCGGCGGGTTCGCCGTGGCCCACCAGTTCTGTCACATCGGCGAGCACGCCTTTATCGGTGGATTCAGCAAGGTGTCGAAGGACGTCGTGCCCTATGTGATGGCCGATGGGGCCCGCGCCCGGGCGATCGGTTTGAACAAGGAAGGCCTCAAGCGCCGCGGATTCGGTACCGAGACCATTGCCCTGCTCAATCGTTGTTTTCGTCAACTGGTCAAACGCCAGGGCGATGACTTGGTCTGGACGGAATTCGAGCAAGCCGCGGAAACCGAGCCCGCGCTGGCCCAGATGCTGGCATTCATTCGCGAGAGCGATCGAGGCATCACCCGCTGACCCCACCCGGGCCATTCGTCGCTCTTGACGCCATGATCCCCTGAGAACCCATCGTTACGGGCACCCAACCCATGAGCCGCCAATCCCCCGACCGTATCGAACGTGACAGTCTCGGCGAGGTGCATCTGCCCGCCGGGGCGCTCTACGGCCCGCAGACCCAGCGGGCCGTGGACAACTTTCCCGTCAGCGGCCGGACGATGCCGGAGGCCTTCATCCGTGCACTGTGCCGGATCAAGGCGGCCTGCGCCCGCGCCAACCAGCAGCTTGGCGGCCTGGATGCCGAGCGCAGCCGCGCGATCGTCGATGTGGCCGAGACCTTGATCGCCGGGCTGGAGCGTGGCGAGTATCGTGCCGCGTTCCCGGTCGACGTCTTTCAGACCGGCTCGGGCACCAGTAGCAACATGAACGTCAACGAGGTGGTCGCCCACCTGGCCGGCGCGTCGGCGGCGGTGCATCCCAATGATCACGTCAACATGAGCCAGAGCTCCAACGACGTGGTGCCCAGTGCCATCCGGGTGATGGCCGTCGAGCGGGTCGAGTCGGACCTGCTGCCGGCGTTGGCCCATCTCGAGACGGTCCTGCTGGGCCGGGCTCGTGAGCTGGCCGGCGTGGTCAAGACGGGACGCACCCACCTGATGGATGCCACGCCCATTCGCTTTGACCAGGTCATCGCGGGCTATGTCGAGCAGTTGCGTGCCGCACGCGTGAGTCTGGAGCAGGCGCGCGAGCGCAACCTGGCGTTGCCGCTAGGGGGCACGGCGGTGGGTACGGGCCTCAATGCCCCTCGGGGTTTCGCTGAGGCCGCCATCGAGGCACTCAATGCCGGGATGAAACGTGACTTGCCGTTTTCTCGTCTGCCGAGCCTGCCTGCCGGTTTGAGTGCCCAAGACGATTCGCTTGCCCTGAGTGCGGCGCTTCGGGGGCTGGCCGTGTTCCTGCACAAGCTCTCCAACGACCTGCGCTGGATGAACAGCGGTCCGTTGGCGGGGCTGGGTGAGATCAGTCTCCCGGCATTGCAACCGGGCAGTTCGATCATGCCGGGCAAGGTCAACCCCGTGATTCCCGAGTCGGCGGCCATGGTCGCGGTGCAGATCCAGGGTCTCGACCACGCCATTGCCATGGCGGCGCAGTCGGGCAACTTCGAACTCAATGTCATGCTGCCCTTGATCGCGGACAATCTCGACCAGATGATCGGCATTGCCGCCAGCAGTGCGCATTTGCTCGCGGACAAGGCGTTGGCCGGTTTTGTGGTCAATCACGATCGCATCGAGCGGGACTTGGCGGCTAACCCCATTCTGGTGACAGCGCTCAACCCGGTGATCGGTTACGAGGCGGGCGCGGCCATCGCCAAGCGGGCCTACGCCGAGGGGCGGGCAGTGATCGATGTGGCGCGCGAGATGACCGACCTCGATGATCAGCGGCTCGAGGCACTGCTCGACCCGCGGCGACTGACCGGTAACTCGACGGACGAGTGAGTCGGCAGGGCGGCTTGGTTTCCTCTATTCGCTGACCATGTCTGCGGCCAGGTCAGCGAGCCGGTCGAGTGCCCCGGCGGTGCCGAGCCGGTCACGAACGTCACGGAATGCCGCCCGCTGGGTTGCCGCCGCATCGCTGTCCCGGGAGAGCAGTTCCTCGATATCCTGGGAGAGGCGCTCAGGGGTGGCCGCGTTCTGCAGGCGCTCCGGAACGACCTCCCGGCCCAGGATCACGTTCGGCAGGCCAATGTGGTTGATCTGAACCAGTCGGCTGGCGATCGCATAGGTCAACGGGCTGCTCCGGTAGGCGATGGTCATGGGTGTGCCGATCAGGGCGGCCTCCAGTGAGGCGGTGCCGCTGGCGACCAGCAGGGCGTCACTGGCGGCCATGACGGCGCGAGCTGCCCCCTCGGTCACCGTCAGCTGATCTCGCAGTGCGGCAGATGGTCCGGCCGCCTCGACGTGTTCCATCAGCCAGCCGCGCTCTATCGATTCGGCGCAGGGCAGGACAAAATGGCGATGGGGCGCGGAGGCCAGCAGTCGTTCCGCCGTGGCCAGGAAGATCGGCAACAGTCGGGCGATCTCGCTGTGACGGCTGCCGGGCAGCAGCCCGATCACCGGTCCATTGGCAGGAAGGGCCAGACTGCTCCTCGCGGAGGTGCGGTCGGGCGTTTGCCGGTCGATCAGATCGATTAAGGGATGGCCCACATGGGTGGTCGGCAGCCCATGTGATTCGAACAGCGGTTGTTCGAAATCGAAAAGTACGGCCAGGTGATCCGCAAAGCGGTCAAAGTGTTTGGCCCGATTGGCGCGCCAGGCCCAGACTTGCGGCGCGACGAAGAACAGCACCGGAATGCCACGGGCCTTGGCCGCTTTTGCCAGGCGCTGGTTGAATTCCTGGAAATCGATCACGATCAGCAGGTCCGGCCGGCGCTGCTCGAGTGCGGCGATCAGTTCGTCGAGTGCGGCGCGCAGTCGGCCATAATGACGCAGGACCTCGACCAGCCCCATCACCGAGACCTGATTCAGGTCGACGATGGTGTCCATGCCGGCGGCACGGGACTGGGCGCCCCCCAGACCGAAGGTCGTCAGACCGGGCAGGCGCTCGGTCAGCCGGGGCAGCAGTTCGGCGGCGTACATGTCGCCGGAGGCTTCGCCGGCGGCCAACATGATGCGTGGCGGGTGGTCGTGGGGTGAATCCAAGTGGTCCTCGGGGATCAGGGTGTTAGCGGGAACAGGATGACGAGTATGCCGCAAGCCGATTTGTTTGACGATCTCGACGGGGAAGGTATCTACTGTGGTGTCGATGAGGCCGGGCGGGGCCCGTTGGCGGGCCCGGTGGTGGCCGCGGCCGTGATTCTGAATCCCGGTTGCCGCATTGCCGACCTGGACGATTCCAAGTGCCTGACCGAGGGCCGGCGCGAGTCGCTGTTCGACGAGATCTGCGAGAAGGCGAGTGCCTGGGCCATCGCCGAGGCCTCGGTGGCCGAAATCGACGAGCTCAATATCCTGCACGCCTCGATGCTGGCGATGCGCCGAGCGGTGCTCGACCTGCTGGAACAGGGCCACTGCTTCGATCGGGCCCATATTGATGGCAACCGCTGTCCCGAACTGCCGGTGATCGGGCGTGCCGTGGTGGGCGGAGATGGTTCCGACCCGGCCATCGCCGCGGCCTCCATTCTGGCCAAGGTGGCGCGTGATCGTCAGATCGTCGCGTTGGATGCCGAGCATCCCGGCTATGGTCTGGCCCGTCACAAGGGTTATGCCACCGTGGCCCACCTCGCGGCGTTGACCGAACTGGGCCCCAGCCCCATCCACCGACGCAGCTTCGCCCCCGTGCGTCAGGCCATGCGCTGATCGATCTCGTCCCGATTTTTCAATCGGGCACACAAAAATCGAGTCCGCCAGCGCTGCGTTTCTCCGCAGTCAGATCAACCAGGCGGTAAGTAACCCGGCGGCGAGAGAGACGATCATCGGGCCGGCGACCCACAGGCCTAGGGTGCGCGTGCCGATCACGCCCGCCATGCCCGTCTTGACCAGGTTGTTGGCTGCCGAGGCGATGATGATGCCCATCACCGCGGTCTCGATGCTGATCGAGTCGCGGGCCATCTTGGTTAGTGACAGGTTGATGGCGTCGACGTCAGCCACGCCCGAGGAGGCGGCCAGCAGATAGATGCCGGCGCTTCCCAGCCATTCGCGCAGCCACTCCCCGGCCAGCATGATCGCGGTCAGCAGCACACCGAAGAGCAGGGCGGGCGTCAGGTCGAGCGGATTCTGCTTGATCTCGGGTTGCTTGATTGAATTGCCGCGGCTCGCATGGCGCCACATGAAAAAAGCGGGTAGGTATAGCAACAGCATCATGACCGTGAGCGGCCAGAGCAGGTCGTTGAAAATCGGGGGGTGCACCGCCGTGGCGACCAGCAGTACCCGGGGGAACATGGTGCCGCAGGCGATCAGGATGCCGACCGCCAACATGGAACTGAGTGGCTCATGCAGACGGGACTGACGGGCGAAGTGCAAGGTCAGGGCGGTCGAGGAACTCAGTCCGGCGAACAGGCTGGTGAACAGGATGCCCTTGGCCGCGCCGCCTACTCGGATGGCGAAATAACCGACGAAGGAGATCGAGGCGATCAGCACCACCATCCACCAGATCTGATACGGGTTGAGTACCTCGCCGGGACCGAAACCCTGGTTGGGCAGTAGCGGCAGCATCACCACGGTGATCAGCAGCAGCTTGAGCGCGGCGTCCAACTCGCGGGCCTTGAGCTTGTGCAGCAGCTCGTGGATCTCCTCTTTGTTGTCGAGGATCATGGCAGTCACCACAGCCGCGGCGGTGGCGATCACGACATCCACCGCCACGGCAATCGCGCCCAGACAGAAGGCGATCAGTAATCCCATGCTGTCGGTGATGCTGTAGTTGCGGACGGCTTCGGCGCGGGTGCGCCAGGCGACCAGGGCGATCGCGGCCACCGCGAGCAGCAGGGTGGGAAACGCCCACGGCGTGAGCGTCTCTGAGAGCAAGGCCGCCAGGCCGCCTAGCAGACCCACCAGCGCATGGGTGCGGATCCCGGCGATGCGCTCCCCGGCCTCCTGTTCGCGCTTCGACCAGCCACGTTCCAGCCCGATCAACGCGCCCAGCAACAGGGCGACGGCCAGGTGGGCCAAGGTGAGATTGTCCTGAATGAACTGGCTAGTGAGATCGTCCATGCAAAATGCCCGCTATGTTTTGCGCCGGTGCTGGAAACGCGAAGGATCAGGCCACCTGGCCGGCGGCCACCCCGGAGGCCCAGGCCCATTGGAAATTGTGGCCGCCCAGGTGGCCGGTGACGTCAACCACCTCGCCAATGAAGAATAGACCCGCCTGGTCGCGTGATTCCATGGTCTGAGAAGATAAGACCTGAGTGTCGACTCCGCCGAGGGTGACTTCGGCCGTGCGATAGCCTTCGGTGCCCGACGGTCGGATTTGCCACCGTTGCAGGGCCTCGGCGACCTGCTCGAGTTCGATCTGGGAATATTCCTGCAAGGGCCGCGACCAACCGTGCCATTCGCACAGCACCCGACTCAGCCGGCGCGGCAGGTGCTCGTCGAGATATTGCAGCACGGTGCCCTGGGGGCGCTCGGCCCGGCGCGCGGCCAGCTCGCCCGCCACGTCTCGGCCGGGGAGCAGGTCGATCGACAGCGGCTCGCCCGGTTGCCAAAAGCTGGAGATTTGCAGGACGGCCGGCCCCGACAGGCCGCGATGGGTGAACAACATCGGTTCCTCGAACCGCATGCCACCGGCCGAGATGGCCACCGGCAGACTCATGCCTGACAGCGGCGCCAGGCGTTCCTTGAGGTCCGGGTGCAGGGTGAAGGGGACCAGCCCGGCGCGCGTGGATAGCACGGGCAGGCCGAACTGGCGTGCGATCTCGTAGCCGAACGGGCTGGCTCCCATGGTGGGGATCGACAGCCCGCCGGTGGCGATTACCAGGGATTGAGCGGTAAACGCCCCCTGATCGGTAGCGACCCGGTAGGTGTCGTCCCTATGACTCACCGACTCCACCTCCGTACGCAGCCGGATGTCCACGCCCGCCCATTCGCATTCTGTCAGAAGCATGTCGACGATCTCGCGCGCACGGCCGCGGCAAAACAGTTGTCCGGGAGCCTTCTCTTCGTAGTCGATGCCGTGGCGCTCGACCAGCTCGAGGAAGTTCTCCGGTGTGTACCGCTTGAGCGCGGAAATGCAAAAGGGTGGATTGGCGGAGAGAAACTGGCGCGGCGTGCTGTTGAGATTGGTGAAGTTGCAGCGCCCGCCACCGGACATCAGGATCTTTTGTCCGGCGCGGCGAGCGTGATCGAGTAGCAGCACCCGTCGGCCGCGATAACCTGCCGTCGCTCCGCACATCAGGCCTGCCGCGCCCGCACCGATGATGACCACGTCGAAGTGCATGTCCCGTCCTGCTGAGGGGAAACAGGCGGCTGGAGGCCGTTTCCCATGGATTGACCCGCCATGGTAGCAACGTCGGCCTGATGGCATGTCATCGTCCGCCTAATAGGCTGATGTGATGCCCGTCGATCCGTGAGTCAGGAAGCCCTTTCTCTAACGGCACCCATCGATGCCCCGGTTGGGCGACCGTCGACGAGACGCCCCTGTGGCCTGACGGGCGATGGCTCCGCCGTCCGAGCCCTGAGCCGGGTGTTCGTGTTCATGCCCGCCGTGCTGCCTCCTGTTTTGTCGTTCCGGTCGCGTATGATTCGCCCATCCCCACAAGGCCATCGGCGACTGGTCGCGAGGTCTCGGGCGAGTATTCATGAATCGGCCCGTAGCATGAGCCGGGAATTTGCTTGGAGAGATTGTCGTGACGATTTGGGTTGATGCCGACGCGTGCCCCGGCCCCATCAAGACGCAGTTGTTCCGCGCCGCCGATCGCGTTGGAGTGGACGTCGTGCTGGTGGCCAACCACCCGCTACCCACGCCGCGCTCCAAACGCGTGCGTTTCATGCAGGTGGCATCGGGATTTGATGTCGCCGATAATGCCATTGTGGCCCAACTGGCCGGTGGGGACTTGGTGATCACGAGTGACATCGAACTGGCGGCCGAGGTACTCGCCAAGGGGGGCGAGGCGATCAGCCCCCGCGGCGAGGTATTCTCGCCCGATTCGATTCGCGGCCGACAGGTGCAGCGGGAATTCATGCAGACCCTGCGCGAGAGTGGCGTGACCACCGGCGGGCCGCCGCCGTTGCATGCGCGCGACAAACAGGCCTTCGCCGCCATGCTTGAACGCTGGCTCAACCGCTACCAACGCAAGAGAAGTTCATGACATTGCGACAGATCGTTCTAGATACCGAGACCACTGGCATGCCGGTCGAGGAAGGGCACCGCCTGATCGAGATCGGTGCGGTCGAGTTGATCGAGCGGCGCCTAAGCCACAATAATTTTCACCGCTATCTCAACCCCGGTCGGGCCGTCGATCCCGGCGCATTCGCAGTGCACGGATTGTCCAACGATTTTCTCGAGGGCAAGCCGCCGTTCGAGGAGGTCGTGGCTGAATTCCTTGATTACGTCCGTGGCGCGGAACTGATCATCCACAACGCGGCATTCGACGTCGGGTTTTTGGACGCGGAGCTCAAGCGCGCGGGTTTCCCGCCGCTGGCCGATCACGTCAACCTGGTGACCGACTCCCTGGCGATCGCCCGGGAGAAGCATCCGGGGCAGCGCAACAGCCTTGATGCCCTTTGTCGGCGTTACCAGGTCGACAACTCTGATCGTACCCTCCACGGGGCGCTGCTCGACTCGGAAATCCTGGCCGACGTTTACCTTGCCCTGACCGGCGGCCAGTGGGACCTCTCTTTCGATAACCCCGCCGAATCCGCCACTGCCAATCAGGCGGCATTGGGGACGATTCCGGTTGACCGGCCGCGCCTGCGCGTGATCGCCCCGGAGGCCGATGCGGTCGCGGCCCATGCCGAATGGGTCGATCGGCTGCGGCAGGTCGACGCGGATTTCGTCTGGCCCGTTTAACAGGCATTTGATCCTCCCG
>JAABTF010000036.1 GCA_011389965.1 Halothiobacillus sp. | reverse complement strand
TAGTGGAGACCGGCAGGTGATCGAGGATGCGGAAGCTCTCGTCGCCGGAACCGAAGCCATCGAGAATCAGCTCGGCACCCAGCGGACGCATGGCTTCCTGCATGTCTGCCAGGTGGCGCAGGGCATGGCCGGCCTTGTCGACGGAGACCTGCAGGGCCAGCAGGGTGTCGGGCAGACGGCTCATCATCAGCCGCTGGGAAAGCCACTTGGAAAACTCCGGATCGTGCATGGAGGCGTCGCTGATCCGGATGTAAAGCTTGGGCTTCTCGCCCGCCTTGACGCCGTTCTGGATCTGCTTGATCGCGGAAAGCACCACCCAGCGGTCGATCGACTGCATCAGGTCGCCACGCTCGGCCTGCGACAGGAATTCCGCCGGCGGGATCAACGAGCCGTCCTCGTCGAGCATGCGCACGAAAACCTCGTAACGACTGATCTCGCGATCGCCGGTCAACGAGACGATCGGTTGGAACACCAGCGAGAAACGGCTTTCGCGCAGCGCGGTCTTGATCTTGCGGGCCCAGGTCTCGTCCTGTTCCCGCTCGGAAGCGGTCTTGAGATCCGGCTCGTACAGGCGGACATGATAGGGCCCTTCATTGGCCGCCCGGCTGGAGGCCAGCTCGACCCGGTCGACCAGTTCGGCGGCATTGCGCGGCGAGTTCTCGTCGAGCACCAGATAACCGGCCGACGTGGACACGGTCACCGAGGTGGTGCCCTGGGTGTAGACGTAGTCCCTTGCCAGCTCGTTGAGGTTCTCGGCCAACTCGGCGGTGCGGTGACGGTCGAGCTTGCCCAGCAGCATCAGGAAGGAAAACGCCCCGTGCCGAGCGACCAACCCCTGACCGCCGACCCGCTCTTCAACCTTCTTGCCGAACTCGGTCAGCAGATTGTCCATGCCGGTCGTGCCGATATGGCGCTTGATTTCCTCGTGGTTGAGGATCTCGAGCAGCAGGACTGCTCCGGTGTCATGATCGCCATTGGCGATGATCTCCTCACGTCGCGCCTCGATCTGCTCGAACAGATAATTGCGGTTGTACAGACCGGTGAGGAGATCGCGGCGGGCGAAGTATTCGAGCTGCTCGGAGATGTCGGCCACGTCTTCTTTCACCCGAGAGGCGAAGACCTGCAGACAAGGCTCACCGTCGAACGAGGCGGCGGTGCTGTGAAGCCGCACGTCGACCTCGTGCCCGCCACCCGCGCGCAGGGTGAAGGTGTCCTCGACATCCTCTGTCTTCAAGAAGCCCTTGAGCCGCTTGGCCGAATCGCCCACGGCCAGATCCAGAATGGGCTCGTCGAGCAGTTCGTCGACGCTGGCGAACCCCAGCAGGTCGAGGTAGGTCTGGTTGGCATAGATGTGCAGTCCGTCCTGGATATAGGCGACCGCCTCGCTCGAGCCGTCGATCAGCTTCTGGCAGCGCAACTCGGACTTGCCCAACTGGGCGCGCTTTTGCTCGCGGTCCTGGTAGATCAACGCCACCTCGACGGCGCGCAGCAGCAAGGGCTCGACGAGGGTCTCCTCGGTGATGACGGCAAAGGCACCGGTCTCTAGCAGCAGCCCCACTCGCTCCGCCTCGTCGATTTCCTCGTAGACAACCAGCGGCACGCCTTGCAGGGCCGGCTCGCGCTCGACGTGTTCGCTCAACGCCCGGAGCATTTCCTCGCCGTGGGGTCCGTACTCGATGTAGACCACGTCGATGTGGTTCTTGGCCAACTCGCTGCGCGCGGCATCGAAATCCGCGGCATTGTGCACGCTGGCCTGCATGCCCGCATTGCGCAGCTCGCCACGCAAGGCGATCGAATCATTGACCGACCCGGTAATATGCAAGATCGAGAACGACTGGTTGTTCAGGGGTTCAATGGCGGTCACTGCTTGTCTCCATTACCACCAGGTGGGAACCGATCATCACGATACGTCCCAAATGAATATTGATGTCTCCGCCCTCCTCGCGAATCACCGTGAGACACTGGGCTTGACCGGGCAAGTCGGGCGGCACGATCAATCGGTCGATGCGATTGTCATCGTCGACCCGAGCCAGCACCGGCCATGATGCGGCTGTGTGCGGCGCCTGGTCGGCCGGGTGGGCAAAATAGGCCATCCAGTCCCCGGGCAGGCGCTCTACCCCCATGTCGATGGTGCGGTTGGCGGCGTCCAGGTGCCGGACCCAGCGAATAATGCCCAGCCCCACCACTCCTTCGAGGCCACCCTTTTCCTCGTCGTACTCGATCAGAATCAGCTCGTCCACCGCCGCACGGCTGTTGTCCGCCAGCCGCCAGTGCAGGCGCAGGCCGCGCTCCGAGAGGTTGACCACATCCCAGGTGGCCGGTTCATTGAGGCGCGACGGACGATCGCGCTTGACCGGATCGGGCAAGGCCTCCCAGTCGACGTCGCTCTTGCTGCCGGCATCCATTTCCAGCTTGAAGTCGTAGATGCTCGGGCCACGCTTGACCTGACCGTGCACCGGGCGCTCCAGCCCTTCCCAGTCCAGGCCGGAAAAGGTCAGGTGCTGCGTCGACCGCACACTGTAGAGCATGTCATCGAGCAGGCGATGATGCACGCTGTAAAAACCGATAGTAATCAGCGAGCGCGCCCCGACGACGTGATGCTTTTCCCGCTCGCGCGACTCGCGCGAACTGAGAAAAAATTGCAGCCGCCGCAGAAACCCACGCAGCGCCACCCGGCATTCGGGATCAAGTGCCTGGATGGTCTCCTCTCGATACAGGCCGTCAACCCCCACGTAGACCGCGCCATCCGCGGCGACCTTGCCACCACTGACCGCGATATGCGGCGCCAGGCGACCGGTCATGTCGACGAAGCGGGCCGACCCCTCGGGTCTTTCGGCACGGAACACCACCTGATCGGCTACTGAACGCAGGCAGGAAAACAGCACGCCCATCTCGTCGACTGTCAGCGCGTAGGGGTTGACCATCCCTAGCAGGAGAACGGCGACGTAGGTGTCGCGGACCGCATCCCAGGCTGCCGAATCGGCTTGTGAGAGATCCCGACGCGCCGCGTGGGCAAACTGGTGCAGATCGACGAAAAGCGGCTGGGGGACCTCCACGTAGAGTTGATAGCAATCGAGGATCAGGCGCGCAGCCCATCCGACCCGTTGGCGATGCGCGGCCACGAGATGGGCCGTGGGGTCGTCGGTCTCGTCGGAGCCGGCAAGGCCGAGCCGCAGATTGGCCAAAGCCTGGCTGGCCCGATAGAGGTTGAACAGAGCCCCCAGCTGGGCACGGGCCTTTGCCGACAAGGGCAAGGGGCTCTGACGCAGTCCATGGCGCAAGGCCGTCGCGGTGCGCTCGATCTGGGGCTCGATCTCACTCAACAGGGCCACCAGCTTTCCGTCGCTGACGCCCTCGAGGTCTGCCCGGCTGAGAAACCCGGCCAGCAAGTTGGCCGCTTCGGTCGGATCGGCGACCAACACTTTTTGCAAAAGCGCCCGCAACTCGCTCGCGGCGTCCACTTCCCTGACTGATTCCGGCATAGACGAAACTCCCTTTTCACCCCCGTCCCGGGGCGCGGCTGGCCAACGCTTGGGCCGGCGCACATGATCATACTGTATTCAATAGGGCGCTCCGAATCCATCGGACGGCTACTGCCGGCCTCGCGCCCCAACCATCACGTCAGCCGTTCGCCGGTCCCAGCGGTGTCTTGCTGGACTCCCCCGCCACCTCGATCACGTAACGCGGCACCAGATAACCGGGCAGGCGATCACGAACCGCGACGACCAGCCGCTCACCCTCTTGCCGGTCGACGGCAAAATGCGCCGCGCCGGCCACCGGGTCGAGTTGGTGTAGATAATAGGGAAGCACGCCTTGATCGAACAATCGCTCGGACAGATCCGCCAGAGCGTCGACACTGTCGTTGACGCCCGCCAGAAGCACTGCCTGGTTGAGCAGGGTCACCCCGGCGGACCGGAGTCGATCAAAGGCGGCCCGGCTTTCGCCGGTCAGTTCGCGGGCGTGATTGACATGCGCTACGAGGACCACCGGATGGGGAAAGTCGGCCAGCGCCCGACACAGGCGCGCATCCACGCGCTCGGGCGACACCGACGGGATGCGGCTGTGGATGCGCAACCGCCGGAGAGTGGGAATGGCGGCCAGCGCTTCGATCACGGCAGCCAGGCGTCGCGAACTGAGCACCAGAGGATCGCCGCCGGAGAGGATCACCTCGGTGATCTCGGCATCGTCCCGCAGGTAGGCAATGGCCCGTTGGAGGGCCGGCTCGTCGAGCCGCTGCTCGTCGTAGGGAAAATGCCGACGAAAGCAGTAGCGGCAATGCACGGCGCAGGCCCCGGTCAGTACCAGCAAGGCCCGTCCGTGGTACTTGTGGAGCACACCGGGCACGGCCGTGGCGGCGAGATCACCTACCGGGTCGGCATGGAAACCGGGGACCTCGTCGGCCTCGCGGGGGTCGAATCGAAACTGGCGTGCCAGCGGGTCGGCGGGGTCCTGCGTGTCGATCAGCGAGTCGAGCAAGGGGGTGGTCAGCTCGACGAAATCGCGATCGGCGCGTGACTGGGATGTTTCCGGCTTATCGGGTATGATCGCGCCCATTTCCACAGTGTTCGATTTGTTTACAGGTTCCCATGGCGACTCACAGCACCAATGAATTCCGCTCCGGCCTCAAGGTCATGCTCGACGGCGATCCGGCGACGATAATCGAGAACGAGTTCGTCAAGCCCGGCAAAGGCCAGGCGTTCAGCCGGGTCAAGCTCAAGAACCTGAAAACCGGCAAGACCATCGAGCGCACCTTCAAGTCGGGCGATTCGCTGGAGGCCGCCGACGTCCACGAGCTCGAGATGCAGTATCTCTTCTCCGACGGCGAGGAGTGGCACTTTATGGACCCCGAGACCTTCGAGCAAGTGGTGGCCACCCAGGAGGCCGTGGGCGATTCGGCGCAGTGGCTCAAGGAACAGGACATGTGTCACATCACCCTGTTCAACGGCAACCCGATCCAGGTCCTGCCGCCCAACCACGTCGAGCTTAAGGTGGTGGAGACCGATCCCGGCCTGCGCGGCGACACTGCCACGGGCGGTACCAAGCCGGCCAAACTCGAGACCGGCGCGGTGGTCAAGGTGCCATTGTTCATCGAGGAAGGCGAAGTGCTGCGCTGCGACACCCGCACCGGCGAATACCTCTCCCGCGTCAAGACCTGATCGGGCGCGACGCGGCACCCTGCCTTGCCCCTGCCCCACGCCACCACCTGGCGGCCCGGCGCCAGCCGGGAAATGCTGATACGGCGGGCGCAACTCAAGCGCCTGCTGCGGGCCGAACTCGACGCGCGTGGCTGGCTCGAGATCGACGCCCCTGCCTTGATCGCCAGCGGCGACTTCGAACCCAACATCGCCCTGTTTCGCGCCCATCTGGCCAACGGCACCCCGGCAGGCGCCCTGCACAGCTCGCCCGAGCTGATGATCAAGCGCCTGCTCTGCGCCTATCCCGATCTGCCGGGCACCTATTATCTGGGGCCCGTGTTTCGTGCCGGCGAGGCAGGCGCTCGCCACAATCCCGAATTCACCATGCTCGAGTGGTACGAGACCGGGGCCGACCTCCAGGCGGCCATCGCCACCGCCCTGGCGCTGATCGAGTCGGCCCGCCGGCAGGCCCGTCTGCCGGTCGTGCCGGTGCGGCATCGCGGTTACGGCACCCTGTTTCGCGAGCAGCTCGACCTGGACCCTTATCACGCCGACACCAGCGTGCTGGATCGCGCGGCCAGCGATCACGGCATCGACATGGCCGCCACGCAAGGCATGAGCCGGGACGATTGGCTGGATCTGCTGATGAGCACGGTGATCGAGCCGACCTTTCCCACCGACACCCTGACGGTAGTGACAGGCTATCCGGCCAGCCAGGCGGCCATGGCGCGGCTGGCCGAGACACGGTTCGAGGGCCATAACGTACGCGTGGCCGAGCGCTTCGAGGTCTACGGCGGAAGACTGGAAATGGCCAACGGCTACCACGAGCTGACCGACGCCGCCGAGCAGTCACGGCGGCTCGGCGGCCAGTCACTGGCCACGGCCGATGCCACTCAACGGCACTTTCTCGACGCGCTGGGCCATGGCCTGCCCGATTGCAGTGGCGTGGCGCTGGGCGTGGATCGACTGCTGATGTGGCTGAGCGGCGAATCGGATATCGACGCGGTGCTGCCGTTTTCGGCGCGGCGCGTTTAGGACCTCACGGCCGGTTCGGGACGCTCGGCCGGGCGGGAGTCACTCCTTGGCAGCCTGCAGCCGCTCGCCGAGCTTGATCGGCATTTCCGGTTGCCAGGCGGTGTCGAAATCCACGCCCTTTGGCGTGAGCAGGACCACGGTCGACCCCATGTTGAAGCGTCCCATCTCGTCTCCCCGCTCCAGGCGGATCGACAGGCCGTCCTCGTCGCGATAACTCCAGCGACCGATCTGACGCTCGGGGCTGGGCGTGACCAGGCCGGCCCAGACGGTCTCGATCGCCGAGACGTTGATCGCGCCCACCAGCACCATCGCCATGGGGCCATCGGCCGTATCGAAGACGCACACCAGCCGCTCGTTGCGGGCGAACAGGCGCGGCACCTCGGCCACCGTCCCGGTGGAGACCGAGAACAGCCGACCCGGCACGTGGATCATCTCGCGCAACTGGCCGGTCACGGGCATGTGGATGCGGTGGTAGTCACTCGGCGAGAGGTACAGCGTGGCGAACGAACCATCGGCAAAGTGCTGGGCCAGCTCGGCATCACCGCCGACCAGATCGAGGACGGTGTAATCACGCCCCTTCGCCTGCAAAAGATTGCCCGACTGGACGTGCCCCACCTGGCTGACCCGTCCGTCGACCGGGCTGATCCACGCGCCCTCGCCGGCCTCGATCGGCCGGACACCGTCGGCCAACGCCCGGGTGAAAAAGGCATTGAAGGTCGGGTAGGCACTCGGATCGCTCTGGGCGGCGTCGTCCAGGTTCACGCCAAAGACACGCACAAACCGGCGGATCAACCAGGTCGTCCAAGGTGCCCGCCACCGGGTTACCCGGAATACCAGCCCCGAGATCAGGTGATGCGGCAGGATGTACTGGAGCCGCGCCCAAAGACGGGATTGCCATTGGGGTTTAGTGCTATTCGTCGCCATATCGCCTCGATAGTTGCAAACGACGCCGGGAAGGCGCCGGGCCATGAATCAGCCTGATGGTATATTGTGCCAGACACACCGTGATTGCACGGACCCGCCTTCTCTCTTTTGCAGCAAACACCCCATGTCGACGACACTCAACAGCACCCCGCAAGATCATCTTGGCGACCACAGGGATATGGAAACCATCCTGGACTGGATCCGTTGGGCTGTCAGCCGCATGGACGAGCACGACGTGTTCCTGGGGCATGGCACGCAGAACTATCTCGACGAGGCCGCCTGGCTGGTGCTGGGAGGCCTGCGTCTCCCCCCCGACCTGGATCGTTCCTGGTGGGACGCCCGACTGGCCGCCAGCGAAAAGGGCGAGCTGGTCGAACTGATCCGACGACGGTGTCTCGACCACACCCCCACCGCCTACCTGCTCCAGCGCGCCTGGTTCATGGGCCAGCCCTTCTATGTCGATGAACGGGTCCTGATCCCGCGTTCACCGTTTGGCGATCTGATTCGCGGCGATTTTCACCGCGTATTGGACAAGCAAGAGCCGCCGCGGGAGATCCTCGACATCGGGACGGGCTCGGGCTGTATCGCCATTGCCTTGGCCGAGCACTTTCCCGACTCCCATGTCGTCGCCAGCGACATCGACTTCGGCGCCTTGTCGGTGGCCGCGCACAACATCGACGCCTACCAGTTGAACGACCGGGTCGAGCTGGTCCAGTCGGATATTTTCGACCAACTGCTGGATGCCGAGGGGCAGCCCCTGCGCTTCGACCTGATCGTCAGCAACCCGCCCTACGTCGACCCCGACGAGGCCGAGGACCTGCCAGACGAATACCACCACGAGCCGGCCGCTGCCCTGTTCGCCGACGATCGTGGCCTGGCCCTGGTGGAACGCCTGCTCGACCAGGCCGCCGAGCGTCTCAACCCCGGCGGGTGGGTATTCGTGGAGATGGGCAACGGCCGACACTGGTTCGACCAGCGCTGGCCGAACCACCGCGGCCTCTGGGTGGACCTGTCACCGGCCCCCTCCTCGATCGTCGGCTTCCCGCGCGAACAACTGGCCGACTGGCGGGGTGAAGCAGGCTGATCTTGTTTTGCTTATTTACATTACTTACAAATAAAGAATTTAATTTCAGTTACTTAATAATTTCCACGGCGTACTAAACGAAATGCTGATATACCTAGCGGGCTTGTGTTTCTCGTCCGTGAGGTGAACAATCGCCTGAGGCACGTCTACGTGCTCCGGGCGAGCCGCCGTCTGGCAGGCAGTGAATCGGCGACCGCCCTCCCGACCGAGTGATTTTAAGGGATAGTGAGAACATGGCACATATCGCAATTCTGGGTGCCGGCATCGGCGGACTCCCCGCCGCCTACGAGGCCCGCCAGGAGCTGGGCGACGAGCACCGCATCACGGTGATCAACGCCGAACCCTATTTCCAGTTCGTCCCGTCGAACCCTTGGGTGGCCGTGGGCTGGCGCAACCGTGACGACATCACCTTTCCCATCGCCCCCTATCTCGAGCGCAAGAAGATCGACTTCATCGCGCAGAAGGTCGATCGCATCGATGCCGAGGCCAATCGCCTCGAGCTGGCCGACGGCGAGACGCTCGACTACGACTACCTGATCATCACGACGGGTGCGAAGCTGATGTTCGACGAGGTTGATGGCGCCGGTCCCCACGGCGGGCATACCCAGTCGGTCTGCACCATCGACCACGCCGAACAGGCCTACGACGACTACAAGCGACTGGTGGAGAACCCCGGCCCGGTCGTCGTCGGCGCCATGCCGGGCGCCAGTTGCTACGGCCCGGCCTACGAATACGCATTCATCCTCGACTCGGCGCTGCGCAAGAAGAAGATGCGTCACAAGGTACCGATTACCTTTGTCACCGCCGAGCCCTACATCGGCCACCTCGGGCTGGGGGGCGTGGGTGATTCCAAGGGCATGCTCGAGTCCGAGATGCGCAGCCACGACATCAAGTGGGTCACCAACGCGCGGACTACCCGCGTCGACGAAGGCATGATGCACGTCGAGGAGCTGGATTCCGACGGTGAGGTCAAGCAGGTCCACGCCCTGCCCTTCCACCATTCCATGATGCTGCCGGCCTTCAAGGGCGTCGATTGCGTCGCCAATGTCGAGGGGCTGTGCAACCCGCGCGGCTTCGTCCAGGTGGACGACTACCAGCGCAACCCGACCTATCGCAATATCTTCTCCGCAGGGGTGGCCATCGCCATTCCGCCGATCGAGAAGACTCCCGTGCCTACCGGCGCGCCCAAGACCGGCTACATGATCGAGTCGATGGTCACGGCCATCGTCCACAACATCCACGCCGAGATCACCGGCGAAGGCGAGGCCAACAGCAAGGGTTCCTGGCAGGCGATCTGCCTGGCCGACTTCGGCGACCGCGGTGCCGCCTTCATCGCCCTGCCCCAGATCCCGCCGCGCAACGTCAACTGGTTTGCCGCCGGCAAATGGGTGCACCTGGCGAAGATCGCCTTCGAGAAGTATTTCATCCGCAAGATGAAGAAAGGCACGTCCGAGCCCATCTACGAGAAATACATCATGCGGGCGATCGGCCTGAACCGTCTGGAGAAATAACGCCAGGCGCTCCGATCGTCATGAAAGACACCGCACGCGGCCTGCTCATCGAGTGGGCCGCGTTTTTTCGTGCCCCGTGACCGGGCCCGGATCCGGAGAGACACACCGAGAACAATTGAGACAGCGCAACGAGCATTAAGGCGCGACTAAGACACCTTCAGCCCCGCCGCGTATCCAACGCGTCCCGCGTCGCCTCGCCGACGAAGATCAAGAGCACCAGGGTGCCGACCAGCACGAAGAAGGTGGAGACCGACAGCCACCAGGCATCGATATTGGCCTTGCCCTGCGAAAGCAGTTCGCCCAGCGAGGGGGTGCTCGGCGGCACGCCCAGGCCGAGAAAATCCAGACTGGTCAGCGCCAGCACCGCACCGGAGATGCGGAATGGCAGAAAGGTGATCACCGGGGTCATGGCATTGGGCAGCAGGTGGCGGAACATCAGCCGGGGACCGGAAACCCCCAGGGCACGCGCGGCCCGGACGTAATCGAGGTTGCGGCCCTTGAGGAACTCGGCGCGCACGTAGTCCGACAGCCCCATCCAGCCGAACAGCGCCAGCAATGCCAGCAACAGGCCAATCGACGGTTCGAATATCGAGGCGAAGATGATCAAGAGATAGAGCTCCGGCAGCGCCGACCAGACCTCGATGAAGCGCTGGAAGACGAGGTCCGTCTTGCCGCCGAGATATCCTTGCACGGCGCCGGCCAGCACGCCGATAAGGGTGCCGACCACCGTCAGGGCGAGTGCGAACAGCACCGAGATGCGAAACCCGTAGATCAGTCGCGCGGCCACGTCCCGGCCGCGGTCGTCGGTACCCAGCAGGTGACGGCTGTTGGGCGCGGCGGGGTTGGGCTCGCTGTTGTAGTAGTCGATGGTGTCGAAAGAGAACGGAATCGGGGCGCGCAGCACCCAGCCGTCCCGCTCGATCAGTTCGATCACGTGCGGGTCGGTGTAGTCGGCCGCGGTGGCGAAGTCTCCACCAAAATGCGTCTCCGGGTAGTCGTTCCACAGGGGGAAAAGCCATTCGCCCTGGTACTGGGCCAGCAGTGGCCGGTCGTTGGCGATCAACTCGGCGCCGAGGCTCAGCACGAACAGGGCCAGAAACAGCCACAGGCTGACCCAACCGCGGCGATGGCGCCGGAAACGCCGCCAGGCGCGTGCCGCCGTGGAGACCGGGGCCCCGTCCTTGGGGACTGCCGTATCGGCGCCGGCATCGATCATCGACATCTAGCGTACCCCCTCGAACATTTACCGTACCGCCTCGAAGTGGATGCGCGGGTCGACCCACACATAAACCAGGTCGGACAGCAGCTTGCCGAACAGCCCGATCAGGCTGAACACGTACAGGGTGCCCAGAACGACCGGATAGTCTCGCTGCAGCACGGCGTTGTAGGAGAGGAGACCCAGCCCGTCGAGCGAGAAAATGGTCTCGATCAGCAGGCTGCCAGTGAAGAACGCCCCGATGAAGGCGGCCGGAAAGCCGGTAACGATCGGGATCAGCGCATTGCGAAACACGTGCCGGTAGAGCACCGTGCGCTCGGCCAACCCCTTGGCCCGCGCGGTTAGCACGTAAGACTTGCGGATCTCCTCGAGGAAGCTGTTCTTGGTCAGCATGGTCATCACGGCGAAATTGCCCACCACCATGGCGGTGATCGGCAACACCAGGTGCCACAAGTAATCGAGGATCTTGCCCATGAGGGAGAGCTGCTCGAAGTTGTCCGAGGTCAGTCCGCGCAACGGGAACCACTGGACGAAACTGCCGCCGCCGAACAGCACCAACAGCACCAGGCCAAGCACGAACCCCGGGATGGCGTAGCCCACCAGGATCACCGTGCTGGTGATCGAGTCGAAACGGCTGCCGTCGCGCACCGCCTTGGCTACCCCCAGCGGGATCGACACCAGGTAGGTGAGCAGGAAGGTCCAGATACCCAGGCTGACCGAGACCGGCAGCTTCTCGACGATCAACTCGCCGACACTGCGCTGGTAGAAATACGACTCGCCCAGATTGAAGGTCAGGTAGTTGCCGACCATGTCACCGAAGCGTTTCCAGGCCGGCTGATCGAAACCGTAGAACTCGCGGAACTGCTCGATCTGCTCGGCATCCAGCCCCTGCTCACCGCGGTAGAGGCCACTGGTCATCTGACCGCCGGACTCGGCCGCCGCGCCCTGGGTACCGCCCTTGAGCTGCATCATCAACTGCTCGACCGGTCCGCCCGGCACGAACTGGATCACGGCGAACGAAATCAGGAGGATCCCGAACAGGGTCGGAATCATCAGCGCCAGACGTTTGGCGATATAGGACCCCATCTACGAGCCTCCCGACGGATCGAGACGGGCCGGCAGGGGATCACCCGGCCCGCAGTGCTTGATGCAGACGGTGCGCTTTTCCACCTGCCCCCCGCAACCCACGTAGCATGCATCGAAGGCGGACTGGCAGCCGCAGGGCTGGTTGCATTCCCGGTCGATCAGCTCGGCGCGGATTGCCGCCCGCTCGGGAGCGACCGGCGGAACGGGGGGACCGTCGTAATAATGATCCGGGTACCAGAGCGCACCGGGGAAGCCGAAATAAAACGGATCGCGATAAAGGCCGATGTGCATCGCCCGATCCAGCTGGTAGAACTGCCGTTCGCGCATGTAGTGGCGGCGCTCGACCTCGTAACGGCGCAGGGCGGCCTCGAATGCCGCATTCACCTGCGGCTCGATCTCGCGGATGCAGGCCTCCCGGCGCGCAGTGCAATCGGCCTGACAGGCCATCAGGTCCAGGTGACAGCCCCGTAGACACTCCAGCCCCGCCTCGCCGTCCGGCGGCACGTAACGGGTCTCGGTGGCATATTGCGGGGTGGCGCACCCGCCCAGAAGGAGCAACAGACTGAGACTGCCCCAGACGGCCGACCATCCCCGGATTAGCCCGTACCGACCGGAATGACGACGGGAAAACGACACCATGGCGATCACTCCTTGCTGTAGTGGGTCACGTCATTGACCACCGGGCCCGTCTGCGGCTCGGCGCGCGTCTGCCACCAGGTCTGGAGAATCCAGTCCATCGCATTGAAGTATTTTGGCAGCGGCTCGTCGTGGTAGGCCAACCGGTTCCACCATGCCACCCGATGGGCACCGCTGTACCAGTTGGGAATCAGGTACTCGTCCCACAGCAGCACCCGATCGAGTGCTCGGCAGGCCGTCACCAAGGACTCGCGGTCGGCCGCGTAGATCACCGCGTCGATCATCGCGTCCACCGCGGGATGATCGACGCCGCAATAGTTGCGCGAGCCCTCCCGATGGGCCGACTCGCTGCCGAACATCTCGCGCAGTTCGTTGCCCGGCGATTGCGACTGGCCGAAGGAAACCACGGTCATGTCGAACTCGAAACGGTTCATGCGTCGCTGGTAGAGCGCCACGTCGATGGTGCGGTAGGAGACGTCGATACCCAAACGCCGCAAGCTGTAGGCATAGGGTGCCACGATCCGCTCGAACCCCTTCTGCGCGAGCATGATATCGAAGGCGAACGGCTCGCCGTCGGCGTTGCGCAGCATGCCGTCGTGCAAGTCCCAGCCGGCCTCGTGAAGCAGCCGCTGTGCCTCCACCAGGTTGCGGCGCTGAATCCCCGGAGTGGGCGCGAAGGGAACCGTGTGGGGGCGCTCGAACAGCGCGGCCGGCAACTGCGCACGGAACGGCTCGAGCAACGCGCGCTCCTTGCCGGTCGGCAGGCCGTCGCAGGCCAGTTCGCTATTGGAGAAGTAGCTCTCGCAACGGCGGTACTGACCGTAGAACAGGTGGATGTTCGACCAGTGGAAATCGAATGCCAGGTTCAGCGCCCGGCGCACCCGCCGGTCGGCGAACAAGGCGCGGCGCGTGTTCATGGCGAACCCCTGCATGCCGGCATTGTTCTGGTGGGGAATCTCGCGGCGGCGGATCTTGCCCTCGCTAAAGGCCTGTCCGTTGTAGGCGCGCGCCCACCGCTTGGAATTGGTCTCGTGCTGGACGTCGAACTCGCCGGCCTTGAACGCCTCCAGGGCGACCGTCTCGTCCTTGTAGTACTTGAAGGTCAGCTCGCGGAAATTGAACATCCCCTGCCGCACCCCCAGGTCGCGCGCCCAGTAGTCGTCTCGCCGCCGATAGCGGATATCGCGGCCGAAATTGACCGATTCCACCACGTAGGGCCCGCTACCGGGCAGCGGCGCACGCGAATGATCGGCAAATTCGACCGACTCGAGCGCATCGCGCGACATCACCGGCAACTCGCCGATGATCAAATGCAATTCGGGATTGCGGCGCTTGAACCGAAAGCGCACGTGTCGTTCGTCGAGCGCCTGTGCACCCTCGACGTCGACCCAGTAGTAGCGATAGCGCGGATGCGCCGACTCGCCCACCAGAGTCTCGAAGCTGAAGACCACGTCCCCGGCAGTGACCGGTCGACCATCGACGAAGCGCGCCGCCGGGTGGATACGAAACGTGGCCGACAAGCCGTCCTCCGCCACCTCGAGCCGGTCGGCCAGCAACCCATAGACGGAAAACGGCTCGTCCCATGCTCGCACCACGAGGGTGTCGAAGAGCAGGTTGTTGGTACCCGCGGCCGCCAGCCCCTTGAGCACGAAGGGGTTGAGCGAATCGAAGGTGCCGAACACCGCCAGGGCGAGTTCACCGTCCCGGGGCGCAGCCGCATTGACGTACTGGAATTGCATGAATTCCGCCGGATAGGCCGGCTGGTACCCGTGCGCGACGGCAAAGCCTTCGGCGCGGGCCATGCCCGGCAATAGACCCGTGGCCAGGGCGCCGCCCATGCCGGTCATCTGGCGCAGGAAGCGACGTCGCGACTCACGCGCCGCCTCGCCGTCTCTTGGCCAGGGAGAGAGGACGTTGCCGACCGTCGTGTCCGGGTGGCGGGTTTTGGGATGCTTGTTGGTCATCAGACGAATACAATACGGTGAAAGTCGAGCACAGGCCAAGCGCCGACTGACCGGTTTTATCGGCCCACGAGACGCCGACGCCTCCAATACTTTGCAAAACAGGAGAGACCCATGGGATTCCTATCCGGCAAGCGCGCCCTGATCACGGGCATTGCCAACAACCGCTCGATTGCCTACGGCATCGCCGAGGCCATGCACCGCGAGGGTGCCGAGCTGGCCTTCACCTACCTCAACGATCGCTTCAAGCCCAAGGTCGAAAAGGCCACGAAGGATCTCGGTCCGTCGATCTACCTGCCGCTCGACGCCACCGACGATGCGCAGATCGACGCACTGTTCCCGGCGCTCGCCGAGCACTGGCCGGAAGGTGTGGACATCATCATTCACGCCATGGCCTTCGCCCCGCGCGAGGCGCTCGACGGCGACTTCCTCGACGGCATGTCCCGCGAGGCCTTTGCTCAGGCGCACGATGTCTCCGCCTATTCGCTGGCCGCCCTGGCGAAGGCCGGCGAACCCCACCTGCGTGACGAGGGCGCGATGCTGACGCTCAGCTACCTGGGCGCCGAGCGGGTGATGAAGAACTACAACGTCATGGGCGTGGCCAAGGCCTCGCTGGAGGCCACAGTCCGTTACCTGGCCGCCTCCAAGCTTGGTGAGCGCGGCATCCGCGTCAACGCGATCTCCGCCGGCCCCATCAAGACGCTGGCCGCCTCGGGCATCGGCGACTTCAAGGGTTTTCTAGACTACGTGTCCACCAACGCCCCGCTGCGACGCAACGTCACCATCGAGCAGGTGGGCAACACCGCCGCCTTCCTCTGCTCCGATCTTGCCTCGGGGATCACCGGTGAGAATGTCCACGTCGACTCCGGCTACTTCATTACCGGCATGGGCCGCTGCGAGGACTGAGATCCTACCCGCCCCACGGCCGAGTCCGCGAACACGACAAAGCGCCTTCGGGCGCTTTTTTTTGTAAGGAACACCAAGCGTCGAGCGACCGATTGATAAATCCCGGATTTTCGGGCGAGAAAACTTTGATTGGCAATGCCTTGCGTCTCGGCGCACCATCCGCGCCAAGGGAATATCAGCACATCAGCACATACTGGAGGTAAGGAAATGGATATCAGCCTGCGCAACGTCTTTCATTTCGGCGAAGAGGTCGAGGGCTACCCCGTGCGCGTGATCAACGAACGCGAAGCCCGCGCCGCCGCGGGGCTGTTGGCGCTGTTCGCCGGCTTTGCCTTCGCCCAGGGTTATCTCACCGGCAATTTCATGTGGGAACGCCTGCTGATCCTCGCGTTCACGGTGGAATTCGGCATCCGCGTGCTGGTCAATCCGCAGTACGCCCCCTTCATGATTCTGGGCCGACTGATCACCCGCAACCAGGAGGTCGAGTATGTCGGCGCCCCGCAAAAGCGGGTGGCCTGGTCCATCGGGCTGGTGATCGCGGCCTTCATGATCTGGGTGGTCTTCGTCCAGGCGAACACCGGCCTGATCAACCTGATCGGCTGCTCGGCCTGCCTGTTGTTCCTGGCATTCGAGTCGGCCTTCGGCATCTGCCTGGGCTGCACGGCCTACAACCTGCTCACCGGCAAGCAGGCCCAGCTCTGCCCCGGCGGCGCCTGCCGGATCAAACGTGTCGAGCCGATCCAGCGGATCAAGTGGTGGCAGGTGATCCTGGTGATCGTGTTCCTGGGAATCCTCTGGGCCATTCCCACCTACAACCTGTGGAACATCCAGGACAACGTCGAGGTGACCGAGCGCAACTTCGAAAGCATCGATCTCGACAGCCTGTCCTACTGAGATTCACTACCGCATCGGCCACAACACAAACAGCCCGCCACCCGGCGGGCTGTTTTGATTCATGCCTGCTTGCCGTGGGCGGGACTCACCCGCGGTCGATCGCCTCGACGGCGCCATCCGGGCGGGTATCCATCAGGACGCGATCCTCGCCGCGCAAGCGGGCAACTATCACAGCGCCGGTGGCATCGCTGTAGACGTTGACCGAGGTGCGCAGCATGTCCAGCAGGCGATCGACCACAAGCAAAAGCCCCATGGCCTCCAGCGGCAGCCCCAGGACCCCGAGGATCAGGGCAATGGCTACCAGACTGGCCGAGGGCACGGCCGCCACACCAATGGACGTCACCAATGCCAGCACCACGATCAGCACCTGCATCGAAAGGGACAGATCCACGCCATAGGCCTGGGCGATGAACAGCACCGCAGCGCACTCGTACAGGGCGGTGCCGTCCATGTTGATGGTCGCCCCCAAGGGCAGGACGAACGAGCCCGTTTCGCGGGACACACCGGCCCGCTGCGTCAGGGCCTGCAGGGTGATCGGCAGCGTGCCGGCCGAGGAGCTGGTGGAGAAGGCCACCAGAAGGGCCGGCCACATGGCGCGAATGAAGGCGATCGGTGAGCGTCGTGCAACCAACCACAGGGCCAGTGGCAAGACCACCAGCGCGTGGATGGCGAGCCCCAGCACCACCGCGAAGAAGAAATCCAGCATCGGCAGCAGCACCGAAACGCCACTTTCGGCTATCACCCCAGCGACCAGGGCGAACACGCCGATGGGTGCGACCCGCATCACCCAGTAGGTGATCTGGATCATCACGTCCTGAACGCCCGCCCAGAAGTCCTTGACCGTCTGCATGCCCGGCGAGGTCGCACGCGTCAGCGCGATGCCGAACAATACCGAGAAGAAGATCAGCCCCAGCATCTGGGCATCTGCACCCGCTTCGATGATGTTCGACGGCACCATGTCGCGCAGGATGTTGAAGAACTCGGACAGCTCCTTGCCCTCCAAGCGACCGCTGACCTCATCCCCGATCGGGGGCAGGTCGGCGGTCTCGGACAACGGCTGGTCGCCGGACATTCCCGGCTGGAACAAGTTCATCACCAGAAGCGCCGTGGTCACCGCCATGGCGGTGGAGAACAGGTAATAGATCACCGTCCGCCCGGCCATCATGCCCACGCCGCCGGCACTACCGATGCTGGCCACCCCGGTGATGATCGACGCGGTGATCAACGGCACGATCAACATCTTGAGCGCGTCGAGGAACAACCCGCCGACGAAGGCGTAGATGGAGGCGAGCGGGATACCGGCCGCCTCGGTGCCGAAGACGCCCCCAATCAGGAATGCCGCCGCCAGTGCGGTCAGGATCTGCCAGTGCAAGGCCATCTGCTTTTCTCCCTAACGAACACAAAAAACGCCCGTCAGCCGGCCCCAGGGGCGGCGGACGGGCGTCCTACCCATCGCTCTAATCGAGGGCCTTTTCGCGAATACTGACGTCGGCCTGCTCGCGCAGGGAGCGCACGAAGGCGTCAATCAGGCGATTGGCCTGGTTGTTCTCCAGTTGCGCGGCCAGTTGTCGGCGGGTCTCCGCGTCCAACTCGGACGGCTCGCCGGAACGCACACCCGAGAGAAGCACGACGCCGCGGTCCCCGCCGGCCAGGGGGGCGACGCGGATCGACGGCTGATCAGCGGCCGGCGGCGTCATGGCGAATGCCGTGGCCAGGGCCTGACGGGGAATCGCGTCGCCGGCGTCACCACGCTGATACCACTGCGGTGCAATCCATTCAGCCGCTGCCTCGGACGCCGCTACCTCGGCCGGGTCATCCCCTTGCTCGATCGCCTCCCGAATGGAAGCTGCCCGCTCGGTGAGCGCCTGCTCGATGGCCTGTTGACGATACTGTTCGGCCACCTGGTCGCGCACCTCCTCGAAAGGCAGCGGCTGGGCGTCGCGGTGAGCCTCAAGCCGCACGACCACGGCATGGTTCGCGTCGATCTCGATCAGCTGGCTGTTGAAACGCTCGTCGAGCACCGCCTCGTCGAAGGCCGCCTCGCGGACGGCGGGATACTCGCCGATGCCTTCGCCCTTATCGCGACTGATCCAGTCGCTTTGCTCCACGGGCAGGCCCACTGCCTCGGCGGCCGGAACAAGGCTGTCGGGCTGCTCGTAGCTCACGCTCGCCAGCGTTTCGGCCGCGTCGTAGTAAGCCCGCTCGGCGGCATCCTGCCTGAGCGTCTCCAGCAAGTCCTCGCGCACCTCGTTCAGCGGCGGCACTTGCGCCTGGTCCACGTCGTACACCTGAATCAGGTGCCAACCAAACCGCGTGCGTACCGGCTCGCTGATCTCGCCTTCGTCCAACGAGGTCACCGCCCGCTCGAATGCCTCGGCGATGTCACCCTCGTTCACTTGACCCAGATCCCCGCCCTGGTCACGAGTGCTGCTGTCATCCGACAAGGTCTCGACCATTTCGGCGAAACTCGCCTCACCGGAGACGATCGATTCCCGCGCCGACTCCAGCCGCTCGCGGGCGGCATCCACCTCGGCGGCATCGGCATTCGCGGGGAGTTGCAACAGGATATGCCGGGCTCGGCGAACGGTTTCATCGGCCTGACGCTGCTTGTATTCCTCGTAGGCGCTCTGCAAGGCGGCGTCCGACACCTCCTGTGAGGCAGCCAGGCGTTCCGGA
>JAABTF010000081.1 GCA_011389965.1 Halothiobacillus sp. | reverse complement strand
GGCCGGCGCGATGTCGGTGACCAGCGGGCCGAGGGTGTAGAACGGGGCCTCGAAGCAGTCCTCGAGTTCCTTGTCCATGTTCTCCTTGATCATGTGCAGCGGCACGTGGCCCGGGCCCTCGATCATGACCTGGACGTCGTGCTTCCAGGCGATCTGGGTCAGCTCGCCCAGCGTCTTGAGCTCGGCGAACTGGGCCTCGTCGTTGGCATCGGCCAGGCACCCCGGGCGCAGGCCGTCGCCCAGCGAGAAGGAGACGTCGTAGGCCTTCATGATCTCGCAGATCTCGTTGAAGCGCGTGTAGAGAAAGGACTCCTCGTGGTGGGCCAGGCACCACTTGGCCATGATCGACCCGCCGCGCGAGACGATCCCGGTGACCCGCTCGGCAGTCATCGGCACGTAGGCCAGTCGCACACCGGCGTGGATGGTGAAGTAGTCCACGCCCTGCTCGGCCTGCTCGATCAGGGTGTCGCGATAGATCTCCCAAGTGAGGTCCTCGGCCTTGCCGTTGACCTTTTCCAGCGCCTGGTAGAGCGGCACTGTGCCGATCGGCACCGGCGAGTTGCGCAGGATCCACTCGCGCGTCTCGTGGATGTGCTTGCCGGTGGACAGGTCCATGACGGTGTCACCGCCCCAGCGGATGCCCCAGACCATCTTCTCGACTTCCTCGGCGATACCGGAGGTGACCGCGGAGTTGCCGAGGTTGCCGTTGATCTTGGTGCGGAAGTTCCGGCCGATGATCATCGGCTCGATTTCCGGATGATTGATGTTCGCCGGGATGATGGCACGGCCCCGGGCGATCTCGTCACGAACGAAATCGGGCGTGATCTCGTCCGGGATGGCCGCACCGAACGACTCGCCCTTGTGCTGACGGAGTAGCGTCTTGTAGCGCGCATCGGCGCGCATTTCCTGCAGGCGGTTGTTTTCCCGGATGGCGACGTACTCCATCTCGGGGGTGATGACGCCGGCGCGGGCGTAGTGCATCTGGCTGACGTTGGCACCGTCCTTGGCCCGACGCGGCGGACGGATGTGCGAGAACCGCAGGTTGGCGGTCTTCTCGTCTTCCAGACGGTCCTGGCCGAACTCGGAGCTGGGCCCCGGCAGTTGTTCGGTGTCGCCGCGTTCCTCGATCCAGGTCGCCCGCAGCGGGGCAAGCCCCTTGAGCAGATCGATCTCCACGTCCGGGTCGGTATACGGCCCCGAGGTGTCGTAGACCGGGATCGGCGGATTGGAGACGATGCCGGAATCGTTCTGGGTGGCCGTCTGGCTGACCTCGCGGTACGGCACACGCAGGTCGGGACGCGAGCCTGGGGTATAACGCTTGTGGCTGGCCGGGAACGGGGCGATGACCGTCTCGGACAGTTTCGCGGTCTTCTGCAGGAAATCGCTGGGGATTGCGCTCATATGTGCACCTCTGGGCCACCTTGTTCGGTATGGGGGCATGCACGACGAGCGCCGACTGGACACGGGGCGGATACCTTATGCGCCAGACAGACTTCCCTACGCCGATGCAAGCCGGATCAGGTTCCAAGGGTCTTTCTCAGCCGCGGCGCAGGTTGGCAAACCGGCCCACGGCACCCCTAGTCTGTAATGGATGGCTGCCGGGCCAACCACCTCTTTCAAGGGGGCGACGCTATACCAGCACGGGCCAATTGACAAGTTGTGCCCCGGAGTCAGTGGCTTATTCGGTGGTACGCTGGGACCCTCTAGCCGGGCTCCCGGCGACGGGCTCGCCATATCCTGCCATCGGGAGGGCGGTACACAGCGCCATGCCGCGGGAAGTTGCCCGATGCCGGGAAAACCCGTAAATTACCGCGCACTTGATTGCCGAACTCAGAGCCGAATCCATGCCCACCGACATCGAACTGGCCCGCTTCAACATGGTCGAGCAGCAAATCCGCCCGTGGGATGTGCTCGACAAGCGCGTACTGGAAGTGTTCTTCAATGTCCCGCGCGAACGGTTCGTGCCGGACAGCGAGCGCAATTACGCCTTCTCCGACGTCGCCGTGCCAATCGGCCACGGCCAGACCATGCTCGCGCCGGTCGTCGAGGGTCGCATCCTGCAATACCTGCAGATTCAGCCCAGTGAGCGCGTGCTGGAAATCGGCACGGGCACCGGGTTTTTCACCGCCTGTCTGGCCTCCCTGGGCGACAGCGTGCGCTCGGTCGACATCTTCAAGGACTTCACCGAACGTGCCGGCGGCCTGCTCTCGGAGCTGGGCTTCGAACGCGTGGTGATCGAAACCGGTGACGCCCACGACGGTTGGGCCCACGACGAGCACTTCGACGTGATCGTCTATACCGGTGCTCTGGCAAAAATGCCGGAAAAGAACTTCCGCCAGCTCAACATCGGCGGTCGCCTGCTGGCGATCACTGGCTCCGGGCCGATCATGAGCGCGAACATGGTGACCCGCGAAAGCGAAAATCGTTTTCGCACCGACTCGCTGTTCGAGACCCGCACTGCCTACCTCATCGGCGCCGAGCCGCAGCCCGTTTTCTCATTGTAAGCAACGGGCAATCCGGCGGCCGACCGGCCTGACGGCGGTGGCTGCCAGCCATCTCTTCCCGCCCCCCTGACGGTGACCGCCTCTCGAAAGAGCCAAATTTGCGCTAAGCTTGGCCTTCTGCGGACCCGCTTCACGGCGGCACGCCACCGTGAAGCTGGGATGTGGGCAGCAAATGCCCGACGCGCGGGAACCGCCGACCTTGCTTGCCGCCCCGCTCGGCGCTGGGTTAAGGTGGCAATAGTTAGCGAGCTAACCAATATCGCCCAACTTACATCTCCCGGGGTAACTCGACATGCCAGTCAGTCGTCGCTCAGCCACCCTCCGCGGCCGGAACGGGCGCGGAGGATCCTCGCAGCCTTTCCGCCGTACCGCGCTGTCGCTGGCTATTGGCATCGGCATGTCTCTGACCGGGGGACAGGCGGCAGCGGCAGACCTGCTTGACATCTATGCCCTGGCTGAACAAAACGACCAACAGCTGCGCGCCGCCGAGCAGCAGCGGCTGTCGGTGGGGCAGAACATTCCGATCGAACAGGCCGACCTCCTGCCGCAGGTCGGCGCGCAGGCGGGCGTCAACTACAGTCGCAGCGACACCACCATCGGTGAGACAGCCCAGTTTTCCGATAGCAATGACGGCTTTGGCGGCGACCTGGCCCTGACTCTCAACCAGACGATCTACAACCGTACCGACCAACTGGAGGTGGGCCGCGCCGAGCTCGAGGTCCACCAAGCGGCCATCGACTACGAGCAGGCCCGCCAAGACCTGATCCTGCGCACCGGTCAGGCCTACTTCCAGGTGCTGAACGCCGACGCGCAGTTGCAACTCGCGCAGGCCAACCGCGCGGCGCTAAAGCGCCAGCTCGAACGCGCCCAGCGACAGTACGAAGTGGGTCTGGTCGCCGTGACCGACGTCGCCGACGCCCAATCCGAATACGACCAGGCCAATGCGCAGATCATCGCGGCCCGCAACCAGCTCAATAACGCCGAGGCCGCCCTGCAGACCATCATCGGCCGCATGGTCACCGATCTCGACGACATCCGTACCAACCTCGACGTGGCCCGCCCTGAGCCGGCCGACCCGACCCAGTGGATCGAGTTGGCCCTGACGCAGAACCTCGGACTGCAAAGCGCCACCGTCGGCACGCAGATCGCCCAGCAGGCCATCGACATCAATCGCTCGGCGCGGACGCCCACAGTGGGGTTGAATGCCCAGTATGGCTTCGACAACAGCTATCAGGGCGGCGGCATCACACGGCAGGATCGCAGCGGGACACTCAACGGCCGCGTTGGCGTGGAAATCGAGTTGCCCATCTATACCGGCGGGCGAATTAATTCCCGCACGCGCAAGGCGGCGTTCGACTATCAGCGCAGCCAGTTCGATCTCGACGGCCAGCGCCGCCAGGTCCGTCAGCAGACCTCTGACAGCTACCGGGGCGTGGAGACTTCGATCAGCCAGATCGAGGCCTTCCGCCAGTCGGTGGAATCAGCGCGCACCAGCCTGGCGGCCACGGAGGCCGGTTACGGCGTCGGCACCCGCACCATTGTCGATGTGCTCAATGCCGAGCTGCGGGTCTTTCAGGCCATGGCGGACTACCTGGACGCCCGCTACAGCTACATCACCAACCTGCTGCAGCTAAAGGCCGACACCGGCCAGCTAACCGTCGCCGATCTCGAGGCCATCAACCGCCAGCTCACCGAGCAGGAAACCAACGCCCTGATCGCCCCGCTGATGGGAAGGGCCAAAGGCGACGGTCCCAGTTCGGCCGACACCGAAATGATGCAGCGCGTACTCGAGCGCGCCCGGCAGACGGTCGGGCCGGCCGAATAAAGCGCCCTTGCTCCTTGAGGAAGTCAAGGAGGCACGGTGCTTCGCGCATCACTCAATCCCTCGATTCGATCCATCGGGCCAGCCGCTCGACCAACCGCTCGGTCGCACCACCATGCCGGGCGATCACACGGCGCGCCCGCTCACCCGCAGCGGCCCACTGAGCCGGCTGATCGAAAACCTCTTCCACCGCGCGGGCCAACGCCGGCGCATCGGTCACCTCGCGCTCAGCGCGTTGTTCCGCCAGGGCGGCAAAGACCATCCGGAAATTGTCCACGTGCGGGCCGTGCAGCACCGCCCGCCCAACCGCCGCGGGCTCTATCGGGTTGTGTCCCCCCGTGGGCACCAGTGAACCGCCCATGAACACCACCGGCACCTGCGCGAAAATACCCGCCAACAGGCCGGCGCGACCCACCACCTCGACCGCCTGGTGGTT
>JAABTF010000080.1 GCA_011389965.1 Halothiobacillus sp. | reverse complement strand
CAGCCTTAGAGGGTGATGTGGAAGCGGTTACCGGCTGGAGCCGGCCCGTGCTGACCATCAAGGCGATGGGGCGAGGCAGTTACCAGCGCACGCGCCTGACGCGCCACGGGTTCCCCCGTGGCTACCTGATGCGAAACAAGCAGGTGCGTGGCTTTCAGACCGGCGATCACGTCCGGGCCGTGGTCGGTGCCGGCAAGAAGACCGGGACGCACGTCGGCCGCGTGGCCGTGCGCGCCACCGGCAGTTTCAACATCCAGACCAACGCCGGTCTGATCCAGGGCATCAACCACCATCACTGCACGCTCACGCAGCGGGCCGACGGCTACGGCTATGGCATTCAAACCAAGATGGCAGCAATCGGAACGGAGGAAGCGAGAGCAGAGGCCGCCTAACGGCGGGCGCTATCCCTCCCCGCCCTGAAGGACGGGGTTTCTCGCGAAGAACTGATGAAGGACGCACCCGAAAATCTCGGCATCGACCACGACCCGGTGCGCCACCCGGAAGGCTGCCGTCCCGGCATCGATTGCGATCACTGGGTGATCCGCGGCGCCCGCCTGCGCGATCCGGCGGCCGGCCTCGACCAGGTCAGTGACGTCTACCTTGCCGACGGCCGCATCGCCGCCATCGGCGAGCCGCCGGCCGACTGGCCGAATGAACATGCCGAGCACGTGGCCGCCGACGGCCATTGGCTGATCCCCGGCGTGATCGACGGCTGGGCGCGCCTGCGCGAGCCAGGCCAAGAGCACAAGGCGAACATCGGCACGGAGAGCGCAGCCGCGGTGGCCAGTGGTATCACCACGCTGGTCATGCCCCCGGATACCCAGCCGGTACTGGATACCGTTGCCGTGGCGCGTTACATCAAGCGTCGGGCTCAACTGGCCGGCCGGGCGCGAGTCGCGGCCATCGGGGCGATGACTCAAGAACTCGACGGCCGACTGCTATCAGAAATGGCCGCCCTGAACGAGGGCGGCTGCGTGGCGATTTCCAATGCCCATTACCCCTTCCACGATCTGCGCCTGATGCGCCGGGCGCTGGAATACGCGGCCACCTTCGACCTGCAGGTCCTGCTGCAACCACTGGATCCTTCACTCGCTGCTCGCGGCTGCGCCCATGATGGCGCGGTGGCCACGCGTCTGGGCCTGCCGGGGCTACCGGTCTCCTCGGAGACCGCCCCGCTGGCCCAGTTGATCGCGATGATCAGCGAAACCGGTGCCCGGGTGCATGTCCCCCTACTCTCCTCCGCAGCGGCCCTCCGCCAGATCGAGCGCGCCAAGGCCGATGGCCTGCCCATCACCGCCGGGGTCTCCGCGCACCACCTGTGGCTGACCGAGATGGACACCGATGCTCTGGATCCAAACTGCCACGTGATCCCGCCGCTGCGGCGCATGCGCGATCGCGACGCACTGCGCCGCGGACTGGCCGATGGCGTGATCGATACTGTCGTCTCCGATCACCAGCCGCATGACCCGGACGCCAAGCTCGCCCCGTTCCCGGTGACCGAACCGGGAATTTCCGGGCTGGAGACCTTCCTGCCGTTGATGCTCAAACTGGTCGAGGAAGGCGAGATCAGCTTCGAACGGGCCCTCGACGCGATCACGCGCCGGCCGGCCGAACTATTCGGCCTCACCGACACAGGCCGGCTTGAGGTCGGCAAGCGCGCGGACATGGCGCTGATCGATCCGGACGCCATGTGGGGGATCGACGCGGATCACCTGGTCAGCGCCGGGGCCAACACGCCGTTCGTCGGCTGGGATTTCGCCCATCGTGTGGAAGCCACTTGGGTCAGTGGCCGGCGCGTCTTCCGACGTAAAGACTGAAGAACATCGCGCAACCGATTGATCCTGATGCACGTTTCTGATTTCAGCGTTTGTCGTCGAGGATGCGTCGGATGATCTCGCCGGCCACCATGTGGCCGAACAGGTTGGGCAGGTAGCTGATGGTGCCGTTGACGGCCCGCGGCTGACTGCCGTCGTCGGTGGGCTCGTGCGGGGCAGGCTTGCGCGGCGTCTCGCTGGAATAAACCACCGGGAAGTCGGCCGGTGCCTCGGCACGTCGCAACCGACGACGTAGCACGCGCGCCAGGCCACAGCCGTGGACGTGATCCAGCCGGCCGATGTGGACCTTGCGCGGATCGATCCGGTTGCCGGCGCCCAGTGCCGTGAAGGTTCCGCGCCCCTGATCACGACACACCGCCAGCAAGCGCGCCTTGACCGCGATCGAATCAATGCAGTCGGCGACAAAGTCCGGTTGATGCCTGTGGAGAAACGCCTCGACGTTCGCCATGTCGAGGAACGCCGGGCAAGGCACCAATTCGATATCATCGCGGATCGAAGCCAGCCGCTCGACCGCCACTTCCGACTTGGGGCGCCCCACCACGGCCGATGTGGCCAGCAGTTGTCGATTGAGATTGGAAGCGACGAACCGATCGTGATCCAACAGCAACAACCGCCCCACCCCGGCGCGCGCCAACGATTCGGCACAGGCCCCACCGACGCCACCCAGCCCCGCCACCAGCACGGTCGTCCCGCGAAGCCGGGCGAGACCGTCCTCGCCAATCAATAGTTCGGTACGTTCGTCTACGGAGTTGATGTCGCTCACCTTTGGGCCGGCCTGAAGATCGGCAGCATTGTACCCAATCGCCTTAGCGGCCACAGGTACTACCGCGGCAACGGTGGCAATCACCGGTTCAGAGATCGCCGAACAGGCGATGGACATTGCGATTGATCCGCTCCAGCAATGCCCCCTCCTCCATGTCCCGCAAACGCGCCAGAGCCTCCAGGTTTTCGGGCAGGTAACCGGGCAGGTTACGTTCGCCACGATGCGCGTGACCTGGCTGATTGGGGGCATCGGTCTCCAGCACCAGGGCATCGAGAGGGAGTTCGCGCATCATGCGATGCATGCGGTGGGCGCCGGGATGCGTGATTGCTCCACCCACGCCGAGATACAGCCCCTGGTCGATGAACTGCCGGGCCTGCTGCAGCGAGCCGGTAAAGCCATGCACGACTCCACCGGCATGCTGGCGGCGACGAAGCCAGTAAAGCAATCGATCGGCCGACTTGTGTTCATGCAGAATGACCGGCAAGCCCCGATGGCCCGCCCACTCCAGTTGTGCGACGAACAGGGCATTCTGGCGGTCGGCATCATCAGCCGTCCCGGCGAAATCCAACCCGATCTCTCCCACGGCCACCAGCTTCGCCCCATTTGCCGCATGCACCCGATCCAAGGCATCCACTGCTTCGTCCGGCGACACCCGGTCGACCCACCAGGGATGACTGCCGTAGGCAGCCGCCACCCTCAACCCCTCGGAGCGGGCCACGGCCATGGCATCCCTCTGGGCCGGAAAGTCGACGGGGGAGACGCCTACTGCCAACATTGCGGTCACCCCTTGGGCGGCGGCGTGAGCGGCGACCGCCGGCAAATCTCCGGCGAAGGCCTGTGCTTCCAGGTGGCAATGCGTGTCGATCAGGTCCATGTCCCTCCCGGCCACCGAGGCCGATTCTTTCATGGCAATTTCCAGCAGCGGCTGGCTCAAGAATACGCCCGATCGGCCGATCCATACATGAAGGGTAAAGGTCACGCGAGCCCATGGCGCCTGTGCACCTCCCCAGAGACCGCACCCGTCCATCGCGATGCTATCGTTGATGCATCTGCGACCATACCGTTTTCCGAGGAACCGCTGTCCCGTGAACCCCAGCACGCTACTCGGCATGCTCTTCGGCCTGGCCATCGTGGCCACCGCCATCGGCATATCGGCCGAAGACCCTGCCAACTTCCTCAATCTGCCGGGCCTGCTGCTGGTGGTGGGTGGCACCATGGCCGCCACCCTGATCAGTTATCCGCTACACGAGGTGCTGCGGGTGTTTCGCGTTTTCGGCATCGTTCTGCGCAATGAACGCCTCTATGCCGAGCGGGACATTAATGAGCTGGTCGAGGTGGCCAAACTCAAGTTCCAGGGGCAGATCGGACGGGCCGACGAGAAACTCAACCGTATCAAGAACCCGTTCCTGCGCAGTGGGATGCAAATGGTCCTCGACGGCGCGACCAGCGAGGATCTGGTCACGCTGATGCAGTGGCGCATCTCGCGCATGCGGGCCAAGGAACGCGCCGAGGCGCAGATATTCCGCACCATGGCCACCTTCGCCCCGGCCTTCGGCATGCTGGGCACCCTGTTGGGGCTGATCAACATGCTCAGCGCCATGGATGCCGACAAGTTTGGCGCGATCGGCAGCAGCATGGCCCTGGCGCTGATCACGACCCTTTACGGCATCCTGCTTTCCAACATGCTGTTCAAGCCCATCGCCCTCAAGCTCGAACGGCGCACCGAGCAACGGGTGATGCTGATGAACATGATGGTCGAGGGCGTGCTGCTGATGCAGGAGGAACGCTCGCCGGCCTTCATCCGCGAAACCTTGGGCTCCTTCCTCGCCCAGAGCGAGGACGAACTACGAGACGGCGACAAGAAGCCCGCGGGCCGCGGCAAAAGGACCCGGGGTGACAGCGTCCGACGATCTCCCAAACAGACAAGCCAATGACGTCCGCCAGTCAGACCCCCAGTCAACGGGACATCGATCTCCAGGAGGCGAAGGTTGCGGCCGCAGCCCGGGAGGCGGGCCGACCCTGGAGCGAGGGCTGGGATCCCGATGTCCGTCAAGTCGAGGATGACCAGTCCTACTGGCTGCTGACCATGGTCGACCTGATGACGCTGTTGCTCACCCTGTTCGTCCTGCTGGCTGCCTACGCCTACCAGCACAAGGCCGCCCACCCCATCGCGCCGGGTAGCGGCGCGCAGGTCGACCGACCGGCCAACACCGATCGCCCGGCCGCCAGTGATTCACGG
>JAABTF010000079.1 GCA_011389965.1 Halothiobacillus sp. | reverse complement strand
CAGCTTCGATGTGATCCGGGGGTCGACTCTGGACTACGTCGTCGAGGGTCTGACCCGCATGCTGCACGTCAACAATCCCAATATCGAGGACAGTTGCGGCTGCGGTGAGAGCTTTACCGTGCGAGATCCCGACTGATACCCGCCCCAAGGTTCCCTGGAGGAAATGGCATGGCCGACAAGGCGCCCACGATCGACGCCGAAATCAATGCGCTGAAGGACGAATTCGCCTTTCTCGGTGACTGGACCGAGCGTTACCAATACATCATGGACATGGGCAAGCAGTTGCCTGCCTTTCCGAGCGAAAAGCAGGACGAGGCGCACAAGTTCCACGGTTGCCAATCCCAGGTCTGGTTCGATTACGAATGGGACGGCGATTGTCTCAAGCTGTACGGCACCAGCGACGCGGCCATCGTCAAGGGACTGATCGCTCTAGTATTCCGCATCTACTCGGAACGTACCGCCGAGCAGATCCTCAAAGCAGGCAACGGTTTCATCGACGAACTGGGTCTGGGGGCGCATCTGTCGGCGAATCGCGCCACCGGTCTGGTAAACATGGTCGAGAAGATTCGTTCTTTGTCCGCAGAAAGAGTTAGCTGAGCCCTAGGGACACTTTGCACGAATGCCCCGATGAGTCCCACCCCGGGGCGGTGGGATTTTTCGTATCAATCACGGGACGTTTCCATCAGCGCCTGGACCAGACGACTGTACGCCGGGCTGGCCTGCAATTCCCGTTGGCGATACAGCACCAGAGCCGCCTCCGGACAGAGCGCAGCATCGACGGGGAGAGCGACCAAGTCCTGTTCGTCCCGTACTTGGTCCTCGGGCAGCCAGGCGAAACCCATCCCCGAACGCATCAACTCCACGGCGGTGTGCAGGTGGTCCACGGTGACCCGCTGGGCCGCACCCAACCAGCCCGCATGCTTGCCACGATCGGGATGCGAATCCCGCAGCACGATCTGTCGATACTGGCGCAACTGAGCCTCGTAGAGCACATCGTCTGCCTCCAGGTCCGCCGCCATCTCGGCCAACGGATGCGCCATTCCGGCACAGGGCACGAAACGCACCCGTCCAATCTGGGCCCCCGTGTGGTCGCCCACCGGCTCGAGCCCCAGATAGATTCCCACCCTGCCCTCGAGAAACAATGCCGGCCCGCCGCCCAGAACGGTCTCGAAGAGCTCCAGGCGGGTGTGAGGGTAGTCGTGGGAAAACGCATCCATCGCCTTGATGAGCTGGTCGTGCGGGAACACCTGATCCACCGCCAGACTTGCAACCGACGTACCACCGTGACGAAACTGGTCGATGACCCCTTGCACGCCCTCTAGCTCGCGGATCAGTGGTCGCATGTGCTCGAGCAATATCTGCCCCGCTTCGGTCAACCGGATCCGCCGCGCCCGGGTCTCCACCAATGTGACGCCGATGCGGCTCTCGAGCTGCTTGATCGCGTGACTGATGGTCGAGGGCGTGCGGTGCAGGCGCTCGGAGGCGGGCTTGAGACCGCCCAGCTCGATCACGGACTCAAGCCACTGCCAACTGCGGAAGTCTTCCATTGTTCCCGTCCTGAAACCAAAGGGAAAACTATACCCAAAAAACACCCCCAGCCGCGTCAAGCAACCGGGGGCCAACACCGCAGGAAAAACGTTAAAGGGCGTAGGGAACGCGGATACCCAGCGTGAAGTCCGGGGCGTCGGGAGTCAGGCCGACGCCGAGGGTCGTGACCAACGTAGCCTTTTGCGTCAGCGCGTAGGTGAGACCGAGGCTGAAGGTGGCTGAGTTGGAGTCGCTGCCGATCAGCGATTCCCACGATTCCCCGTCCGCCTTGGTTTCCGCCTGACCGGAAATCTGTTGGGAAAACGACATCGACAGGCTGGCGCGGTCATTTAGGGCGAAGGCCAGACCCAGCCCCCAGTTCCAGGAGTCGCCCAGTTTTACCTCGCCGGGGCTGACGGTATCCGGATTATTGTTAAGATCGTCGAAATCCCGGGGGATGTAGTGGGTGTAGCCGAAGTTGGCGAACAGCAGGGCCGGGTCGAGTGTCTTGACCGCCGACACCGATGCCCCCGCGCTCCACAGACCGTTGCCCGTGGCCTGCTCTCCCGGTACGGCAAAGCGCACGAATGTGTTCCCATCGGCGTCCTCGCCGGTCTCGATCACCTGCCAGTCGATCCCGTAAGGCTCGCGACCGGTTGGAGCCGTCACGCTGCCCGTCACGACCACGTCCGGCCGACTGGCGGTTTCCGGGAACAAGCGATAACTGGCGTTAAACGTGGTGTCCCCAATGGCGAGATCACTGGTCTGGTCAATCTCGGCAAACGCGGCCGCCGAGCCACCGGCGCCGCCCTTCTGGTAGGTGGTGTATCGCTGGATGAACGGCGCGGACACACCGATGTTCCATCGGGGGGTCAACCCGTAACGGGCCGCCAGTGTGTACTCGAAGGTATCGCTAGCGACATTGTCCACGGCAATGTTGCCCAGGAAGATCGCATCCAGCGCGAGAAAACCATTGAGCGTCAACTGCGTACGATCATAGCGGGAATACTCGACACCGGCCTCGAGCACGAATGGGCGATCGAAGGCTACGTGCTCCTGTTGCAGGAAGTCGTCGACACTGCGTCGCGTCGCCTGTTTGCGGTCCTCGGCGGTGGGCGCCGTCCGCGGTGCATCGCCCTTGGCTACCTGCTCCTCGACCGGTGGTGAAGGGGCAGCTTCGCCTTCCCCTTCGGCCTCGACGCCCGACTCCGACAGTCTTGTTTGAACCGCCATCAGGCGGGCATCGATCTCCCGCAGACGGCGCACTTCATCGACGTAACGCTGTTTCAGCTCCTCGAGTTCGTTGCGCAACTCACGGACGTTATCGGCTTCGTTGGCGGCCGCGGGGCCCACTGCCACTGCCAAGCAGATCGCCAACGTCGACATGGCCGCGGGCGTTCCCACCGCACGGCCCCCTTTGCCCTTGTTCAATGCATCCATGACCATCCCTCATTGATTGTGACGAGGACACGCACCCCCTTCGGCCCTCCCACGGCCGTCATCAAACCATGTCCGTCTTCAACGAATACCGCGCAGAGTGTCCAGCGAGCGAGCTACCTGCTGATGCAACTGATCCGGGCCGGCCGATGACCGGGATGGGTCCATGCCCACCAGCAATCTCAGCTTGTTGTGGACCGCCTGCTGATTACCCGCCAGTTGGATCACCTGCGAGGTGTTTCCGCCCTGAAGTCGTTGGTGAATCAGCGAATTGCCCAGTTGCATGGAAACACCGGCCGTACTGCCGGAAGCGGACAGCCCGGAAGCCACCACCGCCCCGCCCCGGCTGACAGCCACCTCGTAATTGGCGGGGGCGCCGGAAGCGGTAGACCCATTGCCGTGGTAGGGCTCGATCACCACCTCCATGCTGTTGTTGGCCCGGTTGTCGTTGCCGGCCACCTGGATCTGCTGGCGTACACCGCGGGAGTCATTGGTTGCCCCACTGGCCACGAAATGACTGCCGGATGTTTGAGTCTCGGGCGAACCGTCGATCGCCACAGTGGGCTGGAATGTCACCTCGGGCTGGCCCCGGGAGCGATCGATACCCACGTTCAGCCCCGCGGACATCGTGCCGCTGGTGGTCTGCCAATGACTGACCATCTCGACACCGAAGTACATCACCCGGTTGTTGGAGGCGAGGAATTTCCCGCGCATCTGGGCCAGTTCCGGGTCCGTCAATGACACGATCGCCGGATTGGCGGCATGGCCGGGACTTGCCCAGGCCATCACGCCGATTAGCGCGCCAGTGGCAAGCGTGGACGCGATCGCCGCCTTCAACAGCAGCGCATTACTGCTTTGTTTCGAATGGTTCATGACAATGTCCTCTCATAGCCATACCGACTCAGAACATGTCGGCGTGCGTGAATCCGAACTCGAACAACTCGGCGGTGGGCACTTCTCCCGACCGTCGATGCAATGCATAACTGCTGGGGATGTCGGTGGACTCCAGCAGTACCGTCTGGCGGTCGAACCCCGGCCCGATCACGGCGAACACCGTCCGCGACGGCCAGGTCTCCAGAAACTCTTCTAGGGGATAACGGCGATTGCCCAGCGCCGGATCGGCCACATGCACGTAGCCATCCCGCGCATGCTTGAGCACGACGAAATGCTGGTAACCGTTCACGTCCATCAGCACAATCGTGGGCACGTTGATGGTCTTCAATCGCCGCAGATCGATCTGGTAGCCCCGTCCCCGGTATCCCAACTGGGCGAGGTATTCCTTCATTTCCAGCAGTGAAAACCCGCGGGTGCGCACCAGCTCCGGATCGGACACACCCCACATACCGGCCAGCACGGTTGCCTCGTCCAGACGAAGCCCGTAGGCATACCGCAGGAGCGTCGCCAGTGCCGCGGCGCCGCAGGAAAAATCGAACTGCTGACGCACCACGTTCTTGTAACGATGCTCGAGCATGCTGACGACCGGCTTTTCCATTACCTGGCCGTGGGGCAGGATCCCGGCGAACTGGATGTCGGCGGCTTGGCCCGCGGCAGGCAGGCCCAACGCGAACGCCGCGAGCCAGCTCATGCTCATCACGGTGTTGCGGGGTTGGCGGGTTTTCCGGTCAATCCGCATGGCGTGCTCCTCGATGCGGTCAATGGAAAAGGCTGTGGTCGTTGGTCTTTCCGGACGATCGCCGTTGCCAGGTCTGTCGTCGGGAAAGACGGGACGCATGGCGCCCCGTCGACCGATGGGTATCGGTTTTACTGTTCGCCGCCTGTGCTGCCACCAGCGCAGGTGTTGCAGGCCACGGCCATGGAGAGCGAGTTGCTCTGCAGGTTGCCGGTGCCCGAGGCGACGTTCACGCCGATGTTGCCGGAGGCATTCTGGAATGCGTTTCCGTA
>JAABTF010000078.1 GCA_011389965.1 Halothiobacillus sp. | reverse complement strand
CGACGCTCTTCCGATCTGGCGTTGGAGTATTCCGCATCCTCGCCGGTAAAGCCCACGTCCGGGCGGACGATGTAGCGCTTGAACGCCAGTCGCGCGCTCCAGCAGCAGGACTCGTACCCCACGCCCAGCAGCGATTGGACCACCTGTTCGGCGTCGAAATCGTAGCCGACGCGACCGAGCATGGACCAGCGCCGGGAGAGCGGCCAGGCGAACGAAAGATCGCCCTGCTGGTAGTCGCTGTCATCCTTGCTGATGCCCGCGCGGGTGAAGTACGACAGGTTGAGAATGCGGTCGTCCTCGCCACGGTAGCCCAGACGCGTCTGCGAGCGGGCCAGCTCGCTCTCGTCGGTGTCGTATTCTGCCGTAAACGAGCCCTGCCAGTGTCGGGTGACGTCGCTATAGACCTCGGCGAGCACAGTGGTTCCACCTTGCTCTTTGTAGGAGGCGGTGCGGCCGGGGCGTAACGTGGTTTCCGAGTCTTCGAAACGATAGCGCTGGGCGGCGCGCAGCGACAGAGGCACCGTGCCCCGCTGGGTGTCGAGCAGCGACCAGGACAGGCCATAGGTCAGGGCGTTCTCGTCGGCCACCCGGTCGCCCCCGGAGTAGCGATTCGGACGGAACAGCTGGCTATAGCTCAGCGTCGTGGCGCCGGTGTCGAAGACCGGAATGTCGTCCTGGTCGCGATACGGCACGTACAGGTAGTAGGCCCGCGGTTCGAGCAGGGCGCGATAGCGGCCGGACTCACCATAGGCCCGCTCGAGGAACAGGCTGCCGTCGAGGCTGCTGATGGGCACGGTGCGCGTCGCGTCGGTGTCGAACCGATCAGCATTCTGTTCATCGAGGTGATAGCTGGTGGCGTCCAGCGTGACCTCGGGCTGCAGGCGGTACCAGCTGTCGGACCAGGTCTGGCCCAGGCTGACGGCGGCATGGGCTCGGTCGCCGACGATGCGTTCGTCGGACGGATGGGCGAAGCGGGTGACATCGGCGCGCACGTCCAGCGACGGATTGAGCCGCTCGTCCCAGGGGCCCAGTGCGAAGCGATTGCTGGCGGTCAGCCGCGGCATGATCCGGTAGGGTTCGGCCAGCTCGGGGTTGATGGTCTGGTAGCGCTGCGCCAGCAGGCCCAGGTTCCAGCCGCCGCCGGGGCGGGCGTTGATCCGCGCGTCGCTGCGCAGGTGGCTGGTAGTGGCCTGGTCCAGGGTGGACGAGAAATTCTGAAAGAATTGCTCATCCGACACCCGGTTGATGTTCACCCGGTAGTCAAGGGCCGGATTTACCCGTCCGCTGCTGTCCAGCCCCAGCGACCAGCGAGAGCGGTCGTCGACGCGGTCGTCCGGCAAATAGAAGAAATCGAGCTGCTCGCGACCGCGGTCATGCGTGTCGAACTGGTGCAGCCAGCGTACCTGCCCGCCCAGCCCCAGGCCGCGCTTGGTCATCAAAGTGGGTGTGATGGTGGCATCGAGATTGGGCGCGATGTTCCAGTAGTAGGGCTGGGCGTATTCGAAACCGCCCTCGCTGCTGCTGCCGAAAGTGGGATAGAGAAAGCCCGATTGACGCCGGTCGTCGATGGGGAAGCTTACATAGGGGGCGTAGAACACGGGCACGCCGCCGGCGTGGAAGGTGGTGTGCCAGGATTCGCCGCGTCCGGTCTCCCGGTTGAGATTGATCTCGCGGGCCTGGAACTCCCAGCTGCGCTTTTGCATCGGACAGGTGGAAAACGTGGCCTGATCCAACTGGTAATGCTGCCGGTCGGCCTGGGTGATTGCCGCGGCGACCCCGGAGAGGTGGCGGCTGTCGATCCAATAGCGGGCCCGTTCGAGGCGCCCGGCATCCGTGTCCAGGTCGAGCTGGCCTTGTTCGGCCTGCACGGCCATGTCCGCGGTCTGCAGCCAGATGCCGCCCTCGCCGCGCACGGTGGTCTGTTGGCCCTGACGATATATCAGCCTCTCGCCGCGGACGCGCCGGCCCGGCTCGTCGACGATCGCATTGCCCGACAGGGTGATCACGCCACCGGCGCCGTACTCCACCCGATCGGCCTTCGCCTTGGCGGGTTGGCCGGCGGCCAGTGGCTCGTAGGCGGGACGCTCCGGGCCGAAGGCCGGGCACAGGCCAAACTCGCCGGGCCGTTCCTCGGCGGCGAGCAGGGTCGTGCCTCCAGTCAGTCCGCCGAGTCCCAGTGCCGCGGCGATGGCGGCGGCGAGTCGTGTCTTCCCTGACGTCACGAGCGATCGCCTCAGGACTTGCCGGGGGCGATGGGGTCGAGAATCTCGCGGAAGTCGGCCGCGATCTGCTCGATGTCGCGCTGGCCGTCAACGCGAGCCAGTCGACCATCGCGGTCGTAGTACTCGACCAGCGGCGCGGTCTGCTCCTGGAACACTTCCAGGCGACGGCGCACGGTGTCCTCGTTGTCGTCGCCGCGCTGAACCAACTCGCCACCGCACTTGTCGCACACCCCCTCGGTCTTCGGCGGATGGGTGTAGCGGTTGAAGACCGCCCCGCATTCGCTGCAGGTCATCCGCCCCGTGAGCCGCTGCATCAGATCCTCGAGCGGCACGTCGAGCAGGATGCTCATCTGCAGCGGACGCCCCAGGTCGGCGAGCATCTCGTCGAGTGCCTCGGCCTGGGCGATGTTGCGCGGGAAACCGTCGAGGATGAAGCCGCGCTCGGTGTCCGGCTGGGCCAGGCGCTCGCGGATCATGCCCAGGACGATGTCGTCGCTGACCAGCTGGCCTTCGTCCATTGCGGCCTTGGCCTTGATGCCCAGCTCGGTGCCGGCGGCCACCGCAGCTCGCAGCAAGTCGCCGGTGGAGACCTGCACGACCTGATAGTGCTCGACCAGGCGTGCCGCCTGCGTGCCCTTGCCCGAGCCGGGGGCGCCCAAAAGTACGATTCGCATGGTTTTTAAGATCACGTTTGTCGTGTGTTTTGCCGACCGGGACTCCGGTCAACCGGCGAAAAACGGTATCATAACCAAATTGCCGTGGCTTGCCTTGCTTCGGGCGAAAACGATCCGTTTTCCCGCCGGAATGCCGAGGCGCGTCATGGGTTGTATCAATCCAACCTTCAAACCATTTAAATCGAGGCTGATCCCATGGACCTGTCGAAAATTTCCGCCGGCGAGAACCCGCCTGAAGACATCAACGTCGTCATCGAGATCCCCGTGCAGGGTGTGCCCGTCAAGTACGAACTGGACAAGGACTCCGGCGCGCTGATGGTCGATCGTTTCATGGCGACCTCGATGTACTACCCCACCAACTACGGCTTCATCCCGCAGACGCTTTCCGACGATGGCGATCCGGTGGACGTGATGCTGGTCGCGCCGTTGCCGTTGCAGCCCGGTTCGGTGATCCGTGCCCGTCCGGTGGGCATGCTCGAGATGACCGACGAGTCGGGCATCGATGCCAAGATCATCGCCGTGCCGCACGACAAGCTCACTCCGCACTACCACAACGTGGAGAAGGTCGAGGACCTGCCGGGTTTCCTGCTCGAGCAGATCCAGCACTTCTTCGAGCAGTACAAGGCCCTCGAGCCGGGTAAGTGGGTCGAGTGCAAGGGCTTTGCGGACAAGGCCGCTGCCTGCAAGGAAATCGAGGATTCGATCGCCCGCCACGAGCAGCAGTGATCCGGCGGCGGGTGGCGATGAGCGCGGAGCGAACGGCGTGCCGCTCGGGTTTCACCCGTCGCGGCGCCTTGGCGGCCGTCCGCTGAGCACCACCATGCCGATCGGGATTCCCGCCTCATGCTAGACCGCCTGCACGATCACGGCCGCGCTCGACGCGTCTTCCGTTCGCGCATCCTACTGGGCGCGCTGGTGTCCCTGCTCGTCATCGTGACGCTGTTGGGACGGGCGGCCTATCTGCAGATCGCGCAGCACGAGTATTACCAAGGCAAGGCCGAACAGAACCGCACCCGCGTGGTGGTCCTGCCGCCCGAGCGCGGCCGCATCTTCGACGCCCAGGGCTTGGTGGTGGCCGACAATGTCGCCTCCTACCAGGTGCAGATCACGCCCGAGCACAGCCGCGACATCACCGCTGAACTGCGCATGCTCGCCGAGGTGCTGGGGCTGGACGCGGCACAGGTGGAGGCGCTGAGCGAGCGCATCCGGGTCGGCCGGCGTTTCGACCCGGTGCTGATCAAGGCGGACCTGGACGAAGTCGAGCGGGCCCGCATCGCCCGGCTAAAACCATGGTTGCACGGCACCGAGATCGTCTCCAGCCTCAAGCGGGTCTACCCATATCGTGGGCTGCTGGCCCACTTGGTGGGTTACGTCGGCCGGATCAATGCCGCCGACGTCAAGCGCATCGACGCGGATGCCTACCAGGGCACGCAGTACATTGGCAAGACGGGTATCGAGCGGCATTACGAGGACCGGCTGCACGGTGCGCCGGGCTACCGGGTGGTGGAGGTCGATGCGCTCGGCCGCGAGATCAAGGTGCTGGAGACCGTCCGGCCGACTCCGGGGCGTGATCTCGCACTGAGCATCGACGTGGGGCTGCAGGGCGTGGCCGCCGCGGCGCTGGGTGAGTACGCGGGGGCCGTGGTTGCCCAGGATCCTCGTGACGGCGCCATCCGAGCGATGGTCTCGCGGCCGTCGTTCGATCCCAATCTGTTCGTCGACGGCATCGGTCACCAGGCCTACCGGGCTCTGCTCGACGACCCTGACCGGCCACTTTACGACCGGGCCACCACCGCCACCTACCCGCCCGGCTCGACCATCAAGCCGGTAGTGGGGTTGGCGGGCATGGAATACGGCTTGATCGATCCGGATAAGCCATTCTTCGCCGGGCCCTTCTACCAGATCCCGGGCAACAAGCACCGTTACCGCGATTGGCGCAAGTGGGGACACGGCTGGGTGGATTTCAAGGAGTCGATATTCCGCTCCGTCGATGTCTACTACTACGACCTGGCCTACCGCATGGGCATCGATCGCCTGCATCAGTTCCTCACCGAGTTTGGTCTGGGGCAGAAGACGG
>JAABTF010000035.1 GCA_011389965.1 Halothiobacillus sp. | reverse complement strand
CGTATCGATGCCGTGCCACCCGCGGATAACGGGTCTGTTGCGCGTGGGGCAGGGACTGTGCTTAGCTCGACTCAGCGTGCCGCCTGGGCCGCCCACTGGCGGCGTCCCTGCGGAGCTTCATCAATCACTGCCCGGCTCGTCGCCGGTTGCCAACAGGAGGCGCGTGGTGCCCTCGATCTGGACCGACATCGCAACCCAAGCCACGGACTTTCGTCGACGTTTGCACCGGGCCCCGGAGTTGACCTGGCAGGAGCACGCCACGGCCGGTGCCATTCGCACGCAGCTCGATCATCTCGGCATCCCCTGGCGGGCCTGTGCCGGCACCGGCACCGTCGCCCGGTTGGCTCCCGGCGCCAACGGTCGCCATATCGCCCTGCGCGCCGACATCGATGCACTGCCCATCGACGAGTTGACGGGCAGTGACTGGGCCTCGGGCACGCCGGGCATCATGCACGCCTGCGGCCACGACGGGCACACCGCCACCCTGTTGGCAGTCGCCCGCTGGCTCAAGACCTGCGAGGACCATCTGTTCGGCCCGGTCACCCTGCTGTTCCAGCCGGCCGAGGAGGGCGGTCACGGGGCACGCGAGATGATCCACGATGGTGCGCTCGAGGGCGTCGACTGGGTGTTCGGCTGGCACAACTGGCCGGCGATCCCCTTTGGCCAGGCGGTGTGCCCGGACGGCCCGGTCATGGGAGCCAACGGCATTTTCGAGATCCAGCTCAAGGGCAGTGGAGGCCATGCCAGCCAGCCCGAGGCCTGCCGCGACCCGGTGCTGGCGGGCAGTGCCCTGGTGCAGGATCTGCAGCAGATCGTCTCGCGGCGGCTGGCCCCGCAAGCGGCGGCCGTAGTCAGCGTGACCACCTTCGAGGCCGGCGGGGCGATCACCGCCATCCCCGATTCCGCGCGCCTGGCCGGCTCCGTGCGCGTCGGGCGCAACGAGGACCGCGATGCGGTCGCCGAGTACCTCGAGCAGATCGCCAAGTCGGTGGCCGCGACCTATCGAGTTGAGGCGCGGGTCACCTTCACCCCCCGCTATTACGCCACGGACAATCACGCTGAGGCCGCCGCGCACTATCGCGGTGCACTGGGCCGGGTGCTGGGTGCGGATTGGCACGATACCTCCCTGCCGGTTCCAATCATGGCATCCGAGGATTTCAGCTACTACCTTCGGGAAGTGCCTGGCGCCTTTGCCCTCATCGGCGCCGACGATGGACTGGGTCATCACGAGCCCTGTCACAGTCCACGCTACGACTTCAACGATCGCTTGATCGACCCCGTCGGCCGTTTGTTCGCCGACCTGGTCGGCGCGGCCGTGGAACCCGATAAGGACTGAACAACCGAAACGGCAGGCTTGTTGCAAGAGCCTGCCACCGAATACGCCGGCGAAGCCGGCCTGGCGGCCCAAGGGGAAGTCCCCGAAGGGCCGAATTACACCCGCAACCAGTGGAGAGACAGCATGCAGGTGTTCGAGCAGTGGGAATCCGAAATCCGTGCGTATTGCCGCGCGGCCCCGACGGTCTTTCATTCGGCGAGCAATGCCCGCCAGACCGACGAGCAAGGGCGAAGTTACATCGACTTCTACGCCGGCGCCGGGGTACTGAACTTCGGGCACAACGACCCGAAGATGAAAGACGCCATCATCGACTACATCCAGAACGACGGCGTCGCCCACAGCTTGGACATGTACACCAGCGCCAAGCGGGCATTCATCACCAAGTTCGTCGACACCGTCCTCAAGCCGCGGGACATGGACTACCGGTTGCAGTTTGTCGGCCCGACCGGCACCAACGCCGTCGAGGCGGCGCTCAAGCTGGCCCGTCGCGTCACCGGTCGCCAACAGGTGATTTCCTTCCACCATGCCTTCCACGGCATGACGCTGGGCGCGCTGGCGGCGACCACCAACGCCCACTTCCGCAACGCCGCCGGCGTGCCGCTGGACAACGTCGTCCACCAGGCCTTCGGCTGTGAAACCCAGTGTCCCAACTGCACGCTGGGCTGCGGTATGCCCTCGCTGGAACGCATGCGCGACATCTATTCCGATCCGTCCTCCGGCTATGCCCCGCCGGCGGCCTTCCTAGTGGAAACCGTCCAGGCCGAGGGCGGCGTGCGCGTCGCCTCCGAGGCATGGCTCAAGGGCGTGCAGGACCTGGCCCATGAGCTGGGCGCGCTGTTCATCGTCGACGACATCCAGATGGGCTCCGGGCGCACCGGGTCGTATTTCAGCTTCGACGAGATGGACCTCGACCCGGACATCATTACCCTGGCCAAGGGGCTCGGCGGTTTTGGTACGCCCATGGCCATGAACCTCAACAAGCCCGAGCACGACAAGCACTGGGCCCCGGGCGAGCACACCGGCACCTTCCGCGGGCAGGACCTGTCGTTCATCGCCGGGACCGTGGCACTGGGCTACTTCGACGATCCGGCATTCATGGAAGAGACCCGCCGCAAGGGCGAGGTGATCAAGCAGCGCCTGGACAAGATCGCGGCGAAGTACCCGCGTTTTGCCGTGCGTGGCCGCGGCATGATGCAGGCGCTGGATTTCATCGAGGGCGATCTGGCCAAGCGGGTGGCGCGCGAATGCTTCGATCGCGGCCTGCTGGCGGCGGTCTGCGGTTCGAAGGGACAAGTGATCAAGCTGATCCCGCCGCTGACCATCCCCGACGACGATCTCGACGAGGGCCTGGACCTGTTCGAACAGGCCGTCGACGCCCAGGTGGAGGGCTAGAAAATGCGACAACGCGACGACATGACCTTCCCGATGGTCGAGTACGAGCGCCGACTCGGTGAGTTGCGCATGCGCATGGCCGAGCGGCTGCTGGACGCGGTGATCATCACCGACCCAGAGAACCTGATGTACCTCACGGACTACCAGACTACGGGGTATTCGTTCTTTCAGGCTTTGGTCGTCCCGATTGACGACGAGCCCTTCATGATCACGCGGACCATGGAGGAGTCCAACGTCCATGCGCGCACCTGGGTGGAGATCACCCGGCCCTACCCGGATACGGGCGATGCCATCCAGATGCTGGTTTCTTCGCTCAAGGAGTTCGGCCTGGCCAAGAAGTACATCGGCTACGAGCGCAACAGCTACTTCTTCCCCGCCTACCAGCAGGATGCGTTGCACACCACGCTGACCGGCGCGAACCTGCTCGACTGCTTCGGCATCGTCGAGTGCGGTCGGCGGACCAAGTCGCAGCACGAGATTGAAGTGATGCGCCGCGCGGCGATCGCCACCGAGGCCGGCATGCGCGCAGGGCTCGAGGCCTGCAAGGCCGGCGTGACCGAGAACGAGATCGGCGCCGAAGTCTGCGCGGCCATGTTCCGTGCCGGCGGCGAGCCGCCCGCCGTGCTGCCCTACGTCACCTCCGGGCCTCGCACCATGATCGGCCACGCCACCTGGGAAGGCCGCGTGGTCAAGCCCGGCGAGCACGTGTTCCTGGAGGTGGCCGGCTGCTACCGCCGCTACCACACCGCGATGATGCGCACCGCCGTGCTGGGCGAGCCAACCGACTTGATGTGGAAGGCCGAGGAGCGCATGCAGAACGCGCTCGAACGGGTCAAGAACCTAATCCGTCCGGGGGTGACCGTTTCGGATGCCGACAACCTGGTCCGCTCGATCATGACCGTCGACGATGCTCACGGGAAGTTGATCACCCGCTCGGGCTACTCTATCGGCATCGCCTTTCCACCCAGCTGGGACGAGGGCTACATCCTCAGCCTGATGCACGGCGACAAGACCGTGCTGCGCGAGGGCATGACCTTCCACATCATCCCCTGGGCCTGGGGCGTGGACGGCGACAAGACCTGTGGGATCTCCGACACCATCTACATCACCAAGGACGGCTGCAAATCGTTCTTCGACATGGACCCGAGCTTCACCGTCAAGCGCGAGGAGGCCAACCGGGAGATCAGCGAAGAGCCCGTGATCGAGCTGCTCGCCACTGACGTCAGCGAGTTGGAAGAAGACAAGCCCGCCCCATCCAGAAAAGCCAGCAAGAAGGAGCCGCGCGCCTCATGAGCCAGACCGTCATCAATCCGACCAACGGCCAGAAACTGCACGAGTTCCCGGTGCTCGATCCCGCCCAGCGCGATGCCGTGCTGGAACGGGCCGATACGGCCTATCGCGACTGGCGCAAGACCAGCTTCAGTGAGCGCGCGGCCCTGATGAACCGCGTCGCCGAGGTCATGCGCGAGGACCGCGAGCGTCTGGCCCTGCTGATGACCGACGAGATGGGCAAGCCCATCGGCGAGGCACGCGGAGAGGTCGACAAGGCCGCCTGGTGTGCCGAGCACTATGCCCGGCATGCCGAGAAATATCTCGAGCCGGAAATGATCAGCTCGGATGCCACCGTCAGTTACGTGCAGCACCTGCCCATCGGCACGGTGCTGGGCATCCTGCCGTGGAACGCGCCCTTCTGGTTGGCCTTCCGCTTCGCCGCCCCGGCCCTGATGGCGGGCAACACCTGCGTGATGAAGCACGACGCCCACGTGCCCGCCTGCGCCGCGGGCATCGCCGAGAGCTTTGAGAAGGCCGGCTTCCCCGACGGGGTGTTCCAGAACATGCCGCTGGAGACCGACGACATCCAAGGCGCCATCGAGACCGAGTGCGTGCGTGCCGTCTCCTTCACAGGCTCGGACCAGGCCGGCTCAATCGTCGCGGCCACCGCCGCCCGGCAGATCAAGCCGGCCGTGCTCGAGCTGGGCGGCTCGGACCCAGTGATCGTGCTGGCGGATGCCGACCTGGAGAGCGCGGCGAATACCGTGGTGCTCTCGCGGATCATCAACGCGGGCCAGTCCTGCATCGCCGCCAAGCGCATCATCATCGAGGAGTCCATCTACGAGCGCTTCCTCGAGATGATGAAGACCCGCCTGGAGAAGTTGAAGATGGGCGACCCGCGCGAGGAATCCACCGACGTGGGCCCCATCGCCCGTGCCGACCTGCGCGACAATCTCCACCGTCAGGTGCAGGCCTCGGTGGAAGCCGGCGCCCGCTGCCTGGTGGGCGGCGAGATGCCCGAGGGCGACGGCTTTTTCTACCCGGTCACCCTGCTCGCCGACGTCGACGACTCCATGGTCGCCTTCTGCGAGGAGACCTTCGGCCCCATCGCCGTCGCCATGTCCGCCCGCGATGCCGACGAAGCCCTGGAAATGGCCAACAGCACCAAGTACGGCCTGGGCGCGGCCGTCTGGACCGGCGACACCGCCAAGGCCATCAACATGGCCCGCGACATCGAGGTGGGACAGGTCGCCATCAACGGCATCGTCAAGACCGACCCGCGTCTGCCGAGCGGCGGCACCAAGCGCTCCGGCTACGGCCGCGAACTCGGGCCGCACGGCATCAAGATGTTCGTCAACGCCCAGCAGGTCTGGGTGGGGCCGAAGCAGGGCTAGCTGGAAGCCGACAGCCGGAAGCTAGAAGAGAGGGCAGCGCGCCGAACGGGGATGCCCCGCCGGTCGCTGGCCTTTTGGACACCTCGAAAAACCTATTGCGCCCCCCGATTGCGGCGTCGCGTGCGGACTGGAGACATCCCTGTCCGTCGCAAGCGTAGCTTGCCGTCCGCAATGGCAAACGGGCCATTGCGTCGCTCGCTCCTGTCGATTCGCCCGGAGCGAATCGCGGCTCATGGACTGCGCTCGCCTATTCTGTCGATATGTCTCGTCGCGTGCTTAATGCGAAGCAGGCACCAGCCAGTGAGGGCCAGCACTCGGACGGCTCATGACGCTTTTTCGAGGTGTCCTTTTGTTTGGTTTTTCGCACCTCGTCCCAAGGACCCGGGACGCTTTTCACGGCAAGGTGCGATGAACCACGGAATAGGCCCGCCTTAAGCCAGCTGCCACCGTACGGTTCGTCCGAACAGCGGGCTCTTGCGGACCAGGTCCGTATCCTCCCAAGGCTGCGGCGGGTGGTCGTCTTCCGGCGCCGGCGCCCGCTCCACCAGCCCAAAGAAGCGGGCGAAGCGGTCGACCGTCCGCAGCGCCCAGGTCTGTCGTACCACCTCATCGGGCGTCCAGTACCGCGCGTCCTCTGCCGGAACCTCCGTCAACACCGCGGGGAAAGCCGCCATGAAGCGGTCCTGGTAGAAGGTGATCGGCTTCCACTCGTTGCCGTAGAGGTGGAACAGGTAGAGGGAGAAGGCGAACGCGTCCTGGATGATGGGCAGGTCCGGCAGGCCGTCTCGGTAGGCCCAGTTGAACTCCCGGCAATAGCTGTAGAGCAGGGCCGGGTAGATCGCCGCCCAGTCGCCCTTGGCGAATAGCCGCTGGCTGGTCCGGGTCAGCAGCAGCCGCCCCTGCTGTTTGCGTGTGAAACGCCCCAGCTCGGCGACCAGCTTGATGGTATGCAGCTCGTCCAGGTCTTCTTCGTTGCGGATGCTGCCAGGCCGCCATTCGCGTTCCAGCCCCGCCGCGTCGATGGCCTCCACTGCGGCAGCCACCAACTTGCGCGGCAGGTTGCCCTTGGGCGTCAGCTTGATTCCCTTCTCGCCAATGGCCTCGGCGAGCAGCTCCAGCAACAGCGCCGTCGTCGCCGGCGGCCGAGTCCGGCTGTCTGTGCCGAACCGGACCAGGTCGTCGGATTCGAAGGGGTGATGAAAGAGCTGGTGCATCTGATCCGGCGACAGGCCCTGGAAGTCGTCCAGCGGCGCCCGGTTCACCTGTTGCGCAGCGGCCTCAGCCACCGCCTGGGCCTCTTCGATGGTCTCGAACTCCCGGTCCGATAGCGCCTGACGGATCTCGTTTTGAATCGACTTGACCGTTGGCGGTTGCTGCCCTTTCCTCTTGCCTTCGTCTTTGGCCATCGTTTTCCCTCCGGATCCAGATCAGGTTAAGGGGGCAATCCCCGTCAGACATCGGACCGCATTAATTCAAGTCCCATGATAACGTCAGGTAGTGGTCAAGCGCGCCGCGATCGAAACCGCCAGGCGCAACAAACGCCCGAAACTACGTCACCTCCGCACCAAGGCGCCCTGGGCCCTCAACAGCGACCAAGGCCGCGCGGGCAGAGGGTTCTCTCCCCTTGGGGCTACACTGGCAGTCATATGAGCCAACCGAAGCCCTAGATGATGCCCGTGGGTATAGAAGCGCTTTACCCGAAGCTGATCCACCTGATGATGGACGCGGTCTTCGTGGTCGACGCGGACAACCGGATCGTCTTTGTGAGTGATGCCTGTGAGGCACTGCTTGGCTACCGCGCCGACGAGCTGACAGGTACGCCGATCACCGACTACATGCATCCTGACGATCTGGAGGCCACACGGGACTCGATTGTCCGGGTCATGAGCGGCCAGTCACACAATGACTTCCACAACCGGTATATCCGCAAGGATGGCTCGATCGTCGACATCCTGTGGTCTGCCCGCTGGTCCGAGGATGACGGTGTGCGCATCGGTGTGGCGCGGGACGTGACCACACTCAGGATGGCCGAGGACAAGTTGCGCTTCCTCGCCCATCACGATCCGCTGACAGGGCTGACCAACCGATCGCTGTTCAATGATCGCCTGGACTCGGCCCTGCGGGCGGCCCATCGCCACCAGAGCCAACTGGCCTTGCTGTTTCTGGACGTCAATCATTTCAAATCCATCAATGACACCCATGGCCATGCGATGGGTGATCGCATGCTCTGTGCGATTGCCCGACGGCTGGAAAGCTGCGTACGGGAGACGGACACCGTGACTCGGCTGGGCGGTGATGAATTCATTGTGCTGTTGACTGACACCCAGTCGTCGGATGCCGTGGCAATGAAGGTGGAGGAGATTAACGCGGCCATGGCCGAGCCGTTGCGCGCCGAATTCGGCGGGATAAAGACGGCGTCCTGCAGTATCGGCGTCGCCTGTTATCCGGCGGACGGAGAGGATGCCGATACCCTGCTGAGCCACGCGGATGCCGATATGTACCGGCTGAAAGGGCGGCGGCTCGGGAGCCAGCTGACACGCGAGCAGGCTGCCGGCATCGACTAGTGCCGCGATGGCAGGCCTTTGCGCTCCGTGGGGGAAGGCTGGTCGGCCGGACGCCTGTTTGAACCCGGCGGGGTGGCGGCCTAGGCTCTAATCTTGCTGCACTGTTTGGTGTGCGTCAGGACGGCCTGCGGGCCGACATTTCCCTTACGAGTAAGGCGGAGCAGGGATGACATTTTCTCCGAGCATGAGATTCGCACTGTTCGGTGCCGGGCTGATCGCGATCACCTACGGGCTCGCGCGCTTCGCCTTCGGCCTGTTCGTGCCGCCGATCCGCGCCGATCTGGGGCTGACGCCGGATGTGATCGGCATCATCGGTGCGCTGCCGCTCATCAGCTTCATACTGGCCTCGGTGGTCGCGCCGGTCCTAGCGATTCGGATGGGCGCGCGTTATACCGCGATGCTGTCCGGCACCGTCGGTGCCAGTGGCCTGCTGGTGATCAGCCAGGCCCCGGACGCGCTGTCGCTCGGTGTGGGGGTTTTCGCTTGCGGCATTTCCACCGGCCTGATGATGCCGGCGCTCTCGGGCGCCATGCAGGCGGTAGTGAAACGCTCGATGCATGGCCGGGTAAGTTCGATCATGAATGCGGGCACCAGTATCGGCGTGGCCGTGGCCGTGCCCACGGTGCTGTTCCTGGCCGATGCCTGGCGGATCGCATATGGTTCCTTCGCCGTCCTGGCAGTGATAGCTGTGGTGGCCACGTGGTTCGTCGTCCCGTCGGTGTCGCGAGTCTCGCCGTCCGATTCCGAGCCAAAGCCACCGATCAGCAGTCTGCAGTGGTGGCGGCTCGGGCGACTTTCGGTGTTTTCCTTCCTGATGGGCTTCGTTTCTGCCGCGTACTGGATCTTCGCACCCGACCTGTTGGTCACCCTGGGTGAGTTGCCGCCCGCTGCCACCGGTTGGCTGTGGTTGGCGGTTGGTATCGCCGGTCTCGGTGGGGCGGTGGTGGCCGACTTGGCCGACCGCAATAACCCACCGATTACCCAGGCACTGATGCTGATGATGCTGTCGACGAGCCTGGCGCTACTCGCTGCCAGTCCCGGCAACCTGTTTCTGGCGGCATTTTCCGCACTCGTCTTCGGCCTAGCGTACATGAGCCTGACGGGGCTCTACCTGATGACAGGTATCCGCCTGCTGCCGGGGCGGCTGTCCCTGGGGCCGGTGCTGCCATTCGTGGCAGTCTCGCTGGGGCAGGCGACCGGATCGCCGATTGTCGGCAAGCTGGTGGAGGTGTTTGGCTACGCCGACGCGTTTGCGATGTTCGCCGCGATCGGCGTGGTGGTTGCCGTCTTGTCGCCCCTGTACCCACGGACCATCGGCGAAGAGGCCGAAGAAGAGGAGCGTGAGCCCGGCCTCCAGGCGGCCTTCGACAACCAGCTTCTGGACGCGGAGGGCGAGCCCATAGACTCCGTCACGGGGAAGCCGGAGGCTTCCTAGCCGGACGCCGAGTTGCTCCATTGCCCGGTCAGGGTGTCAGGGAGCCCGGCGAGGCCACCTCTTACTGAAACGCGACGGTATTGCGTCCCTGTCGCTTGGCTTCGTAGAGGGCGTCGTCGGCGCGCTTGATCAGGATGTCGGGGTTGTCGCCTTGCTGGTGGAGGCTCGCGCCGATGCTGGCGGTGACGTGCTCCACCTCGCCGAACGAGGTGGCCTCGATGGCGGCGCGTAACTTCTCGGCGAAGGCGAGCAGCTTCGCCTTGTCGGCGTGCGGGACGATGATCAGGAATTCCTCGCCGCCCCAGCGGCCAAGGATGTCGGTTTCGCGGCAGTTGTGGCGCAGCACGTCGACGAACTCGCGCAGGACGGCGTCGCCGGCGCGGTGACCGAAGCGGTCGTTGATCGGCTTGAAGTGGTCAATGTCGAGGATGAGCGCGCCAAAGGCATCGTCGTAACGTCCGGCCTTGCGAGTCTCTGCTTCGAGCGCCTGATCGAGCCGGTGGCGGTTGTAGATGCCGGTGAGCTTGTCGGTGACGGCCAGCCGTTCGGCTTGTTCGTAGGCGGACTCCAGCTTTCGCTTAAGCCCTACCTGCTTGAGGTAGAACAGTCCGCCGACAAGGATCAATAGCGCGAATACCGCGCTGACCTGCCAGAGGATGGTGTAGTCGACCCGCCGGTCGTAGCGGACCGCGATCCACTTGTTGTTGATGTCCCGGCGCTGCTCCTCGGTGATGCTGACGACCGCCTTCTGCATGATGCCGTGCAGCATCGGGCGATCCTCGCGCACGGCCACGCCCAAGTCCCAGGACTTGCCGGTATCGTCAGCGATGCGCAGCTCGCCGCCGTATTCCGTCTGCAGTTTGTCGCCGATGGTCGCCAGCGTGCCGATGTAGCCGAGGACCTTGCCGCTTCTGACCATCGCCAGGCCGGCGTCGATGTCGGTCACCTCGACCAGATCGAGGTTGGGGTAGTCGTCGCGCAGCAATTCGGCGAAGGCGTACAGTGCCGGGATTGCGATCGGCCGTCCGCTGAGATCACCCAGGTCATTGATGAAGGGGACGTCGGCCTTGGTGGCCACCACCAGCGGGGTCTGGATGTAGCTGTCGGTGAACTTGGCGTAGGTCTGGCGTTCCGGGGTGCGCATGGCCAGGCTGAACAGATCGCACTTCCCCGCTTTCAGGTACTCGACCGACTGGGCCCAGGTCTCGGTGGTCACGGGTCGGAACCGGGTGGAAAGCGTTTGTTCGAATAGGGCGAAATAGTCGGCGCTCATGCCCTCGTGGTCGCCGTTCCCGTTGAAGCGCTCGAATGGCATCCAGTTCGGGTCGATGCAGATATCGATCGGACCTGTCTCGCGCAGGTAGGCGCGTTCCGCGTCGGTCAGATGAACATCCTTGGCATGGCCCTGGTCGCGTACATCGAGCCACTCGGCCGTCAGGGTTTCCCACTCGACCGGCGTGATTTCGTCCAGCCCCTTCTGGATGATCGACTTGAGCTCGGGCTTGCCCGGATTGATGCCGAAACGCAGGTCCTCGGCAGCGAGGCCGGGCAAGCCGAGTTCGCCGCCAATGCGGATTTTGCTGTAGGCGCGCCGCTTGATGATGTGATTGATATTGGCGAGATTCTGGACCATGGCGTCTATCTCGCCCAGCACCAGTGCGCGGGTCACCGCGTTGTGGGTGTCGAAGCGGACCAGCTCCGCGTCTGTCGCCTCACCCAGTTCCTCTTCATAGAAGATGTCGCGAATGACTCCGACCTTCCGTCCGGCAAGATCCGAAAAGCCCGAGTAGTCAGCGAAGTCGTTACCGACGAAGACGTAGACTGGCAGTGTGTAATACGGGGTGGTGTAGAGCGTGAACTCTTTGCGGTGTTTCTGGAACGAGATGCTGGCAAGCACGTCGACCTGTCCGTTCCGGAATCGTCGTAGCGCATCGGTCCAGGTGCCGAATTCGTTTTCAAACCGAAGTCCGGTCTTCTCGGCGATCAGTCGCAGCAGATCGTGTTCGAAGCCGACGACCCGGCTGTCACGGCTGACGCTGAACGGCGGGTGATCAAGCATCATGGCGATGCTGACCGTGGGGTGTTCGGCGATGAATGCGCGCTCTTCCGAGGTCAGCGGCACGGCATGCACTGCGTGGGCCAGGAACGCCAGCCAGGCCCCGCAGAGAGCAATGGTGCTTCGCTTTAGCACTGGCCGCCGGGTCCGTCAATGCGATGGGGGCGGCCTGCGGGACCCATCGACGCGTGGCGGCGCCCACGGCTTGATCGGCATGTCGGAATGATCATCGTTAACATTTGCGTGTCGGTTCAAGCGTGCGGCGGCGGATAAATATGACAGTACGTCAACGGGTTGGAGTGGGCAAGCGGCGGTTATACCTGCCCGTACTGGCCGGCCGCTCCCACCCAGCGGGCGATCAGCGGATTGACGGACTCGGGAAAGCGTTCCAGTAGTTCGTCGGCCAACTGCCCCGCCTCCTCGAGCTTGCCCTGGTCTTCCTGCAGGTCGGCGATCTTAAGCTTGGCGATGCCGGCCTGGCGTGTGCCGAGCACCTCGCCGGGGCCACGCTGTTCGAGGTCGGCCTCGGCCAGCCGGAAGCCGTCTTCAGTCTCGCGCATCAGGCCCAGCCGTGCCCGGGCGCGGTCACTCAACGGCTCGTCGAACAGCAGCACGCAGTGGCTGGCGGTCGCGCCCCGGCCGACGCGGCCGCGCAGCTGGTGCAGCTGGGCCAATCCCATGCGCTCGGCGTTCTCGATGATCATCAGCGAGGCATTGGGCACGTCGACGCCCACCTCGATCACGGTGGTCGCCACCAGCAGGTGGTAGTCGCCGGCCTTGAAGCGCGCCATCTCGCGCTGCTTCTGGGCGGCGTTCATGCGCCCGTGGACCATCCCGATGGCCAGGTGCGGCAGTTCCTCGCCCAGCATGGCGAAGGTGGATTCGGCCGCCTGCGCCTCGATCTGACCTTCCTCGATCAGGGGGCAGACCCAGTAGGCCTGGCGCCCTTCGGCGCAGACCTGGCTGATGCGCTCGATCACCTCGCCCCTGCGGTCGGCGCGGACGACGACCGTCTTTACCGGCGTCCGCCCCGGCGGCAGCTCGTCGATGACCGACACGTCGAGGTCGGCGAACTGGGTCATGGCAAGCGTGCGCGGGATGGGGGTGGCGGTCATGATCAGCTGGTGCGGTCGACGTGCGCCACCCTCCTGACTGGCGCCCTTGTCGGTCAATGCCAGACGCTGGTGCACGCCGAAGCGGTGCTGTTCGTCGACGATCACCAGCCCGAGCTGGTCAAAGGCCACCGACTCCTGGAACAGGGCGTGGGTGCCGATCACGATCTGGGCGCGCCCGTCGGCCAGTTGCGCCAGTCCCTCGCGGCGCTGGGCCGCTGCCTGTTGGCCGCTCAGTAGGAGCACCGAGAGCCCCAGCGGCTCGAACCATTGGGCGAAGTTGCGGGCGTGCTGCTCGGCGAGCAGGGCGGTGGGGGCCATCAGCGCGACCTGGTAGCCGGCGTCGATCACGTCCAGAGCCGCGGCCGCGGCGACCAGGGTCTTGCCCGACCCGACATCGCCCTGCACCAGCCGCAGCATAGGCAGGTGCTGTGACAGGTCCGCCTTGATTTCGCCGATGACGCGCTGCTGTGCCCCGGTGGGCGTGAAGCCCAGATGATCGAGCAGTTGCCGGAAGAGGTGTTCCTGCGGCGGAATCGCCGGGGCGGCAACCTGGCGTGTCACGACGCGGCGCTGGCGCAGAGCGAGGATGTGGGTGGCCAGTTCCTCTGTGATCAACCGGTCGAAGGTGGGCTCGTCGCGCCGGGGGATGCCGTGATTCTGCCGGGGCAGGTGGATGCGCTGCAGGGCGATCATCAGTCGCGGCCAACCTTTGGCCTCGCGTATTCCGCCGGGCAGCGGGTCGCGCAGGTCGCGCACGGCGATTTCGAGTGCGGCCTCGACCAGCTGGCGGATCTTGGGCTGGGCCAAGCCCTCGGTGGACGGGTAGACCGGATGGATCTGGCCGATCTGTCCCGGGGTAACCAGTTCAGGTTGGGCCATCTCCAGCCCGTGGGGTCCCTGCTGGAGTTCGCCGAACAGCAGATAGGTCCGCCCGGCCTGAGGGGTGGGGCCGAAGCGGCCGAAGAACCAGATGGTCAGTTCCGTGGGACCATGGACACCCTCGCCGATGGCGTTGCAGACCAGTCTTGCCTTGCCGCGAAACAGCGGGCGAACCTCGTTGATCCGCACCTCGAACAGGGCCGCTTCGTGGATGCGCTCTGGCGACAGCGGCTGCTTCGTGCCGCGGTCCTCGTAACGCAGGGGCTGGTGCCAGAGCAGGTCCTCGACGGTGTCGATGCGCAGGCGGGCCAGTTTTTCGGCGACCTTCGCCCCGACACCATCGAGTGTCTCTACCGACGAGGAAAGCCCCGCCGGCCTGTTGTGACCTCGTTTCTGGCCGGTCTTGTGGCCACTTTTCGGCGCGGGGCGGGACATGTACCTACCAACTCTGTCAAACGTGGAAGTTTGGCTATATAATACGCGCGGTTGCGCTTGCAAAAATGATAAAAGATTCTGGAGGACTCTCGTGGCTCAACATACTCCCAAGGTCGATTCGATGTCGAAGTTGGTGGGGTTCATTTCGGCGCTGGTAATGCTGGTCGCCGTCTTCTACCTCGTCAGTGCGCTGTTCAACACGGCCGAGAAGAACGCCATCGACGGACCGGTCGTCGAGAAGCCGGCAGGCAAGGAAGAGACCAAGATGGCCTCGGCTGAAGAGAAGCCGGCCGCCGACGCCTCGGCGGAGAAGTCCTCCGGTGGCGATATTGCCGCCGGCAAGCAGAAATACGCTTCTTGCGCGGCCTGCCACGGCGCCGACGGCAAAGGTCAGGGCGGCGCCTTCCCGGTGTTGACCGGCATCCCGGCCGACGAAGCCGAGAAAAAGCTGACTGCCTACCGCGAAGGCGACCAGGAATACCTGAAGTCGGTCGGCCTGGGTGATCGTTACGGCACCATGGCGCCGAACGCCGCCAACCTGTCCGACGAGGACATCGCCGACCTGGCCGCCTACATCGGCGACGAGTTCGGTGGTGGTGCCGGTGGTTCGGCCGACGGCGGCGAGAGCGCCGGCGGCAACGGCGGTGCAGTCGATGGTGACATCGCCGCCGGCAAGCAAGCCTATGCGGCCTGCGCGGCCTGCCACGGCGCCGACGGCAATGGCCAGGGCGGTGCCTTCCCGGTGCTGACCGAGATGGAAGCTGCCAACGTTCAGAAGAAACTGATCGCCTATCGCGAAGGCGACCAGGAGTACCTGAAGTCGGTCGGCCTGGGTGATCGTTACGGCACCATGGCGCCGAACGCCGCCAACCTGTCCGACGAGAAGATCGCCAACCTGTCGGTCTACATTGCCGACGCCTTCGGTGGCACCAACACCGGTGGTGATGGCGCTTCCGCAGCGGGTGGTGAGCAGGCCAAGGCCGCGGCGGACGAACAGAAGAGCGCCGAGCCGCGTATCGTCAGCGAGTCGGTGATCAACCGTGGTCAAGCGCTGTACTCCTCCTGCGCCATTTGTCACGGCGCCGAAGGCGAGGGTGGCGAGCTGTTCAACGCCCCCAAGTTGGCCGGCACCGGCATGGATCAGACCATCTCCCTGCTGAAGATCTATCGCAAGGGTCAGGAGATGGGTCCGAACTCCTACGCCATGATCCCGCAGGCCAAGGAGCTGACCGATGACGACATCGAGGCGCTGGGTGCCTAACATCGCAGTCATGGGCGATGAGTCGACGGGCTCCTAAAGGGGGCCTGATTCCGCCAAGCCTGACCGCGCTACAGCGGTGGAGGGCAGAGCAAGCAGAACGCCGGCCTCGAGGTCGGCGTTTTCTTTTGCGGGCGCGGATGACCTAAGCGTGCGCCAGACCCGATGCTGGCTGAGCAATGGTTCCAGTCCTTATTCCCCGCGAAGGCCGCCACCCCGGTATCTGGGCTGACAGGCGGGCCGACCGGCCGCATTTTTAACGGGAGAGCCGCATGCTATTCGAGGTGAAAGATCTGCAGGGGGCCAACGTGCCGCCCGTCTCTTTCGCATTGGCCGCGGGGCAGGTGCTGGCCGTGCGCGGCGAGTCGGGCGTGGGCAAGAGCCAGATGCTGCGTGCACTGGCCGATCTCTCGCCGCACGAGGGCGAGATTCGGCTGATTGGCACCGAGCAGCAGGCCATGTCGGCGGCCGAATGGCGCCAGCAGGTGGTGCTGGTGCCGGCGGAATCCGGCTGGTGGGCGGACAGGGTCGCCGAGCACTTCGCCACCCGCCCGCCGGCGACATGGTGGGAACGTTTGCGCCTGTCCGCTGCGCTTTGGGATGCGCCGGTCGAGCGCTTGTCCTCCGGCGAGCGCCAGCGGCTGGCGGTGCTGCGTGCGCTGGTGCTCGAGCCGCGCGTCCTGCTGCTCGACGAGCCCACGGCGAATCTCGACCAGGGTAATGCCCGGGCCATGGCGGCGCTTTTGCTCGATTACGTCGAGGAGCATGACGCCGCCGCGGTATGGGTCAGCCACAATCCGGACGAAATCGCCACGCAGGAGCACAAGCGCCTGGAGATCACCGCCGAGGGAGGGGTGTTGCATGGACCTGTATAGCCTCACACCACTCGACCTCGGTCTGGCTGCCCTGCTGGTGCTGGCCTTGGGCGTGGTCCAGCTGATCCTGGGGCTGGGACTGTTCCGCACGCTGGCATTCAACAGCGTGCGCATGGTGCTGCAGCTGTTGCTGGTGGGTCTGATCCTCAAGGCGGTCTTCGATGCCGCCAGCCTGCCGTGGGTGATGCTCATCGCCTTCGTCATGCTGGGGCTGGCGGGTTACGAGGTGATCGCCCGACAGAAACGGCCCATCCGGGGCTGGCACGGCTACGGCATTGGGATGGCGGCGATGAGCGCCACCGCGTTGATCGTGACCATGCTGGCGCTGACGATGGTGATCGAGACCGACCCTTGGTACGAGCCGCAGTACGCCATCCCACTGCTGGGCATGATTCTGGGCAATACCATGACCGGCATCGGCCTGGCGCTGAACAACCTCACCCAGACGGCGTGGCAGAGCCGTAAAGAGCTAGAGGCCCGGTTGATCCTGGGTCATTCGGTCAAGGATACGACCGCCGAGCTGCGCTCGGACTCGATGCGCGCCGGCCTGATCCCCACCCTGAACATGCTTGCCGCGGCGGGGGTGATCAGCCTGCCCGGGATGATGACCGGCCAGATCCTGGCCGGTACGCCGCCGATCGAGGCGGTGAAGTACCAGATCCTGATTATCTTCCTGATCACGGCCGCCACCGGTTTTGGCTCGCTGGTCGCGGTCCAGTTGGGGGCGCAGCGCCTGTTTGATGAACGCGATCGGCTGCGTCTCGATCGGTTGCGCTCCGGGCGCTGAACCGTCGTTGGGCACAAAAAATCCCGGCCTCTGGGGGCCGGGATTCTTGCTGCGCCGTGCAGTCGGCGGGTTTACAGGTTGCTGATGTAGGCGCCCAGGTTCTCCATGTCGCTGTCGGACAGGCCGGCGGCGTTCGGCGCCATGATGGCGTAGTTCGAGCCGCCCAGATCACCCATCTCCTTGAGCGCGTCCTGGTTGCCGTTCTTGTAATGGCCCAGCGCGGTGGCGATGTGCTCGGCGCTCTTGCCGGTCAGCTTCGGGAACATGCCCTGGCCCTGAGCCTGCATGCCGTGGCAGGAAGCGCAGCTCTGCTCGTAGAGCTTCTTGCCGGCCTTGATGTCGGCTGCCATGCCCTGGGCAGAAGCGGCCGCCAGGCCCGAGGCGAATACGATCGCGGTCAGTTTCTTCATTGGGGAACTCCTGATATCTCGTGTCGTTACATTGCCCGAGCTGACTCCTGCTCGGCTGGTGCATGGGCAAGCAGTTTCCATGCCACCAGGTGGGTGCGAAAACCCGTCCTATAAACAAGTGGTTGGGGCGCGTCGTTCGGCCTGATGGCCCTTGGAGGCGTTGCATCTTGCACGCCCCGGCTTCACCGCGCAACATGCGCGGCGGCGGGTCAGCGTCCGTCGATGTAGTGATGGTCGTCGAACGAAATCACCAGCCCCGGGCTAATCAGGACCAGGCCGGTCATGAGCATGCCGTTGATCACGCCTTCGGGGAAGGCCAGCAGGGGCAGGATGCGCAGGTAGTTGTTCCAGATCAGGTCGAAATCGTACAGCCCCAACCCCTTCACCAGGAGGGCGGTGCCGACGCCATGGGCGAGCACCCCGAGGATGGCCGACAGGAACACGCCGACGAACAGGTAGATGAAGAAGTTTGGAGGCATCCAGTGCTGCGAGGCGCGCGTGATGCCGTAGGTGATCGCCGCCGGCAGTAGTGCGCTCAGGACGAAGGTCCAGCCAGTGATCGCCAGTCCGCCGCCGAACAGCAAGGCGAGCGCAATGGCCGCCACCAGCCCGGCGACCAGCGCCAGCTCCAGGCCGACGACCAGGGTCACGGTCGCCGCGCCCAGGAAATGCAGGGTCAGGCCGGGCATCAGGGTGGCGTTGAGCGACCACATGCCCATCAGGAACAGCGCTGCCAGGATCACCAGGTGGATACGCACGGGGTCGGCACGCAAGGCCGGCCAGGGGGCGTAGCGCAGAGCCCAGGCCAGGCTGGCGAGTGCGATCAGCCAGCCGGTGAGTGCCAGCGGCAGCGAGACCAGATGATTGGGCAGCATCATGGGATCAACTCGTTTGCGCGTGTTGGAGGTAAGTGGTCGCCGGTGACTGCCGGGCGATCGCGACGGGGCCGGGTCCACTGCGTTGGCGACGCTCGCCCATCATGGCCGTCCTTGGGAGGCGGGCGACGATGATTTATGCTTGGATGCTTCCGCCTGTCGGCGGTTCCGTCAATCAAGCTTTACTCGGGATGGTTGCATCATGGCCCAAGCGTCTTTTTGGATACACCTGCACGCCCTCGCGGCAATCTTGTCGCTGACCGGCTTCGTCATCCGTGGGATCTGGATGCTGGCCGATTCGCCACAGTTGCGCAAGAAATGGGTGAAGATCACACCGCATGTGGTCGACACCGTTTTGCTGGTCAGCGCCCTGGTGGCCGCATACCTGCTGTTCTGGCAGAACGGCGTCCATCCCGACTTCATCACGGTCAAGATCGTCGGCCTGATCGTCTACATCGGGCTGGGTTTGGTGGCGCTTCGCTTCGGTAAGACCCGCGGCTTGCGTGCCAGTGCCTGGCTGCTGGCAATCCTGGTCTTCCTGTACGTGTCGGCCGTGGGCGTCGCCCATACCCATCCGCAACTGCAGGACGTGTTACCTGCCTTGGTGACCGCGGTATGAGTGCACCGCCCGTAGTCGGCGTGATCATGGGGTCCCAGTCCGACTGGGAGACCATGCGACATGCCTGTGAGACGCTCGAGGCCCTGGGCATCGCTCACGAGGCCCAGGTGGTCTCGGCGCACCGCACGCCCGACAAGCTGTTCGATTACGCCGATACGGCTGTTGGCCGTGGGCTCAAGGTGGTCATCGCCGGTGCGGGCGGCGCGGCGCACCTGCCGGGCATGGTGGCCGCCAAGACCCGGCTGCCGGTGCTGGGCGTGCCGGTGGAGTCCAAGGCGCTCTCCGGCTGGGATTCACTGCTCTCGATCGTGCAGATGCCGGCTGGGGTGCCGGTGGGCACGCTGGCGATCGGTCGTTCGGGAGCCGTGAACGCGGCGTTGATGGCGGCTGCCATGTTGTCCAATGACAACGAAGCGCTGGCCGACCGCCTCGACGCCTGGCGGGAACGCCAGACCCAGGCCGTGTTGGACAAGCCGGCACCAGGAGAGGCCTGAGACAGTGACCCCGATGAACGACACGTGCCAAGGGCTTCAAGCGCAGGCCGGCCCGGATGAACCGGCTGGCCTGCACATCGGCGTGATCGGCGGTGGGCAGCTGGGGCAGATGCTGGGCTTGGCCGGCGTGGCCATGGGGCATCGCTTCACCTTTCTCGACCCAGGACATGAGCCGCCGGCCGCCTCGGTGGGCCGGCACATACAGGCCGAGCTGGACGACAGCGAGGCGCTCGAACGTCTGTCGGTGGAGTGCGACGTGGTCACGCTCGAGTTTGAGAACGTGCCACTGGATTCCGCCGAACTGGTGGCTCGGCGCAATTGCCTGATGCCCGGGCCGCAGGCGTTGGCGGTGGCCCAGGACCGGCTCGAGGAAAAGCAGTTCTTTGAGGGCCTGGGGCTGGGAGTGGCGCCGTGGGTCCAGATCGACTCGGTCAACGACATCGTCCAGGGCATTCGCCACTTGGGGGCGCCGGCCATTCTCAAGACCCGTCGCATGGGTTACGACGGCAAGGGGCAGATGCGCCTGGCCGATCCGGCTCACGCCGCCCACGAGGGTGGGTCGGGCAATCCGGGCGAGGCCGCCTCCGCGTGGGAAGCGATTGACGGGGCCCCGGCGGTGCTGGAGAAGATGATCGATTTCGAGCGCGAGGTCTCGATCGTGGCCGCGCGCAGTCGCACCGGCGAGAGATCGGAAGAG
>JAABTF010000077.1 GCA_011389965.1 Halothiobacillus sp. | reverse complement strand
GCTCTGCCCATCCAGGAACGCCACGGCGATCGGTTCGATTTCGTGCCACTGGTCACCCGCGAGGCGCACCCGGCGGCATTGCGCGAGCGCATTCCGGCGGCGCTGACCTCCGGTCGGATCGAGCAGCGCGTGGGTTTGCGGCTGGATCCGGAGGACGCTCATGTCATGCTCTGCGGGAACTCCGACATGATCGAGGAGGTCCAGCAGGTGCTCGAGCCGCGCGGCCTGCGTCGTCATCGTCGCCGGGAGCCCGGCCACATCACCGTCGAGAAATATCACTGACTCGAGGGGCATGGGGCAGTAAGGATCGCTTCGTCGATGGCCGGCGCGCGTCGGCTATACTGAGCGGCCAACATCGACCCGCTGCCCGGTTTTCCGGGTGGACAGACCTGTTTAGATCATGGAGTGGCAACCGCAATGGTGCTGATGCTCGACAACTACGATTCGTTTACCTACAACCTCGTCCAGTACCTGGGCGAGCTGGGTGAAGAGGTCTGGGTGGCGCGCAACGACCAGGTCACCATCGAGGAGATCGAGGCCCGGGCCCCGAACCACATCGTGGTCTCCCCGGGGCCTTGCGATCCGGATCAGGCGGGCATCTCGCTGGAGGTGATCCGGCATTTCGCCGGCAAGCTGCCCATTCTCGGCGTCTGCCTCGGTCACCAGGCCATCGGCCAGGTCTTCGGCGGCAAGGTGGTCCGGGCCCGCGAGGTGATGCACGGCAAGGTCTCGCCGGTCTATCACACCGGCGTGGGCGTGTTCGAAGGCCTGCCCAACCCCTTCGAGGCCACCCGTTACCATTCGCTGGTGGTCGCGCGCGACAGCATTCCCGACGTGCTCGAGGTGACCGCCTGGACGCAACACCCTGATGGCTCGATCGACGAGGTCATGGGGTTCCGCCACCGCGAGTACGCCATCGAGGGCGTGCAGTTCCACCCGGAATCGATCCTCACCCAGCACGGCCACCAGCAGCTCGAGAGTTTTTTGCGCTACCACTCGGCCGTGCGCGAACCCGTCCCGGCGTGAGCGGGCCGGCCGCGGAGTCCCACTCGACGGCTGAACAGTCACCGCAGGGCCGTCGCGCCGCGGTTCTGGTGCTGGTGATCGCCGGGCTGTTGATGCTCGCGCCCTTCACCGTCGATGCCTACCTGCCGTCCTTTCATGCCATTGGCGACGAGTTCGGCGTCGGCCAGGCGGCCATCCAGCAGACCCTGAGCCTGTATCTGCTCGCCTTCGGCTCGATGATGCTCTTCTACGGCCCGGCCTCCGACAGCTTCGGTCGCAAGCGGGTGATCCTGCTGGCCCTGCTGGTCTACGCGGTGATGACCGTGCTCGCCGCCCTGTCGCAGAGCATCGGCCAGTTGCTGGCCGCCCGGGTGGGGCAGGGGTTGGCGGCCGGGGCTGGCGTGGTGATCGGCCGGGCGCTGGTGCGGGACCTGTTTGCCGGCGCCGATGCCCAGCGCGTCATGGCCAACATCATGCTGGTGTTCGCCGCGGCTCCCGCCGCCGCCCCCATCATCGGCGGCTGGCTGCACGAGTGGTTCGGCTGGCGCTCGATCTTCTGGTTCCTGGTGGGGTTTTCCCTTTTGCTGGTGCTGGCGGCCTGGCGCTTGTTGCCCGAGACGGTCGCGCATCGGGATCGCCAGTCGTTCGCGCCGGCTTTCGTCCTGAAAAGCTATGCACGGGCCTTGGCGCACCCGCGCTATATGCAGCTGATCATCGTGTTCGCCCTGCTTTTCGGCGGCATGTTTTTGTATGTCGCCGCGGCACCGGCCATTTTGATCGACCATCTGGGACAAAACGAGACGGATTTCTGGAAGTTCTTCGTCCCGCTGGTCACGGGGCTGATCCTGGGCAGTCGCATGACTCGCTGGCTGGCCGGCCGGCTCAGCATGGCCGGCACCATGGCCGTGGGCCTGGCCCTGACCGGGGTGGCCGTGGGGTACAACCTTGTCCAGGCTTGGGTGCAGCCGGCGGATGTGGTTCACGGGGTCTGGCTGACGGTCACGCCGATCACGCTGTATGTCATGGGTATGGCGATCACCATGCCGGCGCTCCAGATCACCGCGCTCGACTACTGGCCCGCACAGCGAGGGTTGGCCTCGGCCCTGCAGGGCGCCACCCAGATGGCCTTTGCAGGGGTCGTTTCCGGGGTGATGGTCGCCTGGCTGGCGAACTCGCTGTTCGCCCTGGCGGTCGGCATGGCCGGTCTCTACGCCATGGCCCTGAGCCTCTGGGTTTACTGGTGGCGCAATCGCCACGGGTGAGGCGCCCGGATTTGCTAGAATGCGCCCAATCCCACCGTCGTCTCCGACGGCATACTCTTTACAGTCAACGAGGAAGCAATCAGATGGCCGGTCACAGCAAGTGGGCGAACATCAAGCATCGCAAGGCGGCGCAGGACAAGAAACGCGGCAAGGTCTGGACCAAGATCATCCGCGAGATCACGGTCGCCGCGCGCACCGGCGGCAATGCCGACCCGGCGGCCAACCCGCGCCTGCGCCTGGCCTGGGACAAGGCGTTGGGCGCGAACATGCCCAAGGACACCATTGAGCGGGCGGCCAAGCGCGGCGCCGGTGACCTCGAGGGACAGGACTTCGTCGAGGTTTCCTTCGAAGGGTACGGCCCGGGCGGCGTGGCGGTCTACGTCACCGGCATGACCGACAACAACACCCGCACGGTGGCCGACGTGCGCCACGCCTTCTCCAAGAACGGCGGCAACCTGGGCACCGACGGCTCGGTGGCCTTCCTGTTCTCCCGTATCGGTGTGCTCTACTACCCGCCGGGCAGCGACGAGGATCCGATCATGGAGGCGGCGATGGAAGCCGGCGCCGAGGACATCGAGGTGTTCGACGACAACGCCATCGAGGTGATCACCACCCCGGAAACGTATAGCGACGTCAAGCAGGCCATGATGGATGCCGGCCTGCCGCCGGAGGAGAGCGAGGTCACCATGCGCCCGGCCACCAACGCCCCCGTGGAGGGCGAGACCGCCGAGAAGGTGCTCAAGCTGATCGACATGCTCGAGGATCTCGACGACGTCCAGGACGTCTACCACAACGCCGAGATCCCGGACGAGGCTTATGCCTGATACCCCGACAGCGCAACGTCCCGGCCGTCGCGTGCTCGGCATCGACCCCGGCTCCCGCGTGCTGGGGCTGGCGGTGATCGAGTTTTCCGGCGGCCGGGCCCGCTGCCTCGGCCTGACCAGCCACTCGCTGATCCATCACGATGATTTTGCCGCCCGCATGGGCGGCGTTTTCGATTGCGTTTCCGACTGGATCGAGACCCATCGCCCCGACGAGTGCGCGATCGAGCAGATATTCGTGCACGGCGGCCCAGGTTCCTCGCTCAAGCTGGCCCAGGCGCGTGGGGCCGCCCTGGCGGCGATCGTCCGTCAGGGTCTGTCGGTGGCCGAGTACATGCCGGCGACCATCAAGCAGGCGGTGGTCGGTAGTGGCCGGGCGGACAAGGAGCAGGTCGCTCATATGGTTCAGCGCCTGACAGGGCTCGCCGAGCGGCCCTCCGCCGACGGCGCCGACGCTGCGGCAGTCGCCCTGTGCCACTGCTATCGCAGCCATGCCTTTGCCGGGGTCGAGGGCGTCGCCCAAAAGGGGCAGAAAAACCCGGCCCGCGAGATCCTGCGCGAGGCCTCACAACGCCGGTATCGTCGCCGCAGCGACTCGCGCGGCTGGCGCGACTCGGATGCCGCCACGCTGATGGCGCGTGCCGCGGCCAAATCGGGAGGACGCAAATGATCGGACGTCTGGCCGGACGCGTATTGATGCGCAAACCGCCGTTTCTGCTGGTCGACGTGCAGGGCGTGGGCTACGAAGTCGAGTCACCCATGTCGACTTTCTTTGCCACCCAAGGACAGGATGACGTCATCCTCCACACCCACTTGGTGGTCCGCGAGGATGCCCAGTTGCTGTATGGCTTTGCCAGTCTGCGCGAGCGCGATCTGTTCCGCGCCCTGATCAAGGTCTCGGGCATCGGCCCGCGCATGGCGGTCGCCGTGCTGTCGGGCATGTCCGAGGCCCAGTTTCGTGATTGCGTGCTCAACGACGACGTCGCCTCGCTGGTCAAGGTGCCGGGCATCGGCAAGAAGACCGCCGAGCGATTGGTCATCGAGATGCGTGATCGCATCGACAAGGAAGCCGGTGGCACGGCCGCGAGCACCCCCGGCGGCGTGCCGGCCGTCGAGCAGCCACGCGACGAGGCGATCAGCGCACTCGAGGCGCTGGGCTACAAGCCCGCGGAGGCCGGTCGCATGATCGCGCGGGCCGAGAAGGACGGCGCGGAAGATGCCGAGGCGCTGATCCGTCTGGCCCTGCGGCACACGGTGAAATAAGCGATGAGCCAGCCCATGGAAGACGCCCGTTTCGTCAGTTCCGAGCACCGCCCCGACGAGGAAGCCATCGAGCGGGCCCTGCGCCCGCGCCGGCTGGCGGACTACATCGGCCAGCCGGCGGTGGTCGAGCAGATGGAAATCTTCGTCCCCGCGGCGCGCAACCGGGGCGAGCCGCTCGACCATGTGCTGATCTTCGGCCCACCCGGGCTGGGCAAGACCACGCTGGCGCACATCATCGCCAACGAGATGGGTGTGAACCTCAAGCAGACCTCCGGCCCGGTGCTCGAGCGTCCCGGCGATCTTGCCGCCCTTCTGACCAATCTCGAACCCGGCGACGTGCTGTTCATCGACGAGATCCACCGCCTGTCCTCGGTAGTCGAGGAAATCCTCTATCCGGCGATGGAGGACTACCAGATCGACATCATGATCGGCGAGGGGCCGGCGGCGCGCTCGATCAAGCTCGATCTGCCGCCGTTCACCCTGGTTGGTGCCACCACGCGGGCCGGCATGCTCACCAACCCGCTGCGTGACCGTTTCGGCATCGTCCAGCGCCTGGAGTTCTACGAGGTCGAGCACCTGGTGCACATCGTCACCCGCTCGGCCCGCCTGACCAGCCTGGAGATGGACGCCGCAGGCGCTCAGGAGATCGCCGCCCGCTCGCGCGGCACGCCAC
>JAABTF010000076.1 GCA_011389965.1 Halothiobacillus sp. | reverse complement strand
TTCGGCTTCGAGTTTTCCCGCAGCGGATACGATCGCTTTCGTGGTCACGTGGAATTCGTCGGTCAGAGCCTCAGCGAGGTGGAACTGGACCTGGGCGATCCGTACTGGCGTCACGAGCAAGACTGAGGGGAGTGGTCCATGGCCTTGAGCGAATTGGATTGGCACCGCGCCGAGCGCCAGATGACGACCTTCGTCGAAGACATCCGGCCGCCGGCGGCCATCAGGGCGCAACTGGATATCGCGTTTCGGATGGAGGGCCAGGCGGTCGAGCTGTTCGAGCGACGACGGACCATGCGCGGCCACCCGATCGAGTCGCCGATTGCCCGCTTCGTCTACGTGAAGTCGCGCTCGGTGTGGAAGCTCTACTGGATGCGTTCGGATCTCAAGTGGCACCGCTATCCACCGTTGCCGGAGGCCCCGCGGCTGGAGCTCTTGCTTGCCGAGGTGGAGGAAGATCCCAACGCCTGTTTCTTCGGCTGATTCGGCCAGCGGATATCCTGTCCGGGCCGACATGAGGCCATGTCCCCGGGCGGCAGTATTTTCCGTTGGACATGAAAAAGGTCGCCCGGAGGCGACCTTTTCTGTCTCTAGCGCCAGTCGACGTTGCGACTTTTAGCGACGGTCGAAGTTGCGACGCGGCGGTCGCCCCTTGCCCGGAGGACCGCTCGGCTTGCGCCGCGGACGGCCTTCGGGTGCCGGACCGATGGCCTGGAAGCCTAGCTTGACGCCGAACAAGTGGATGTTGCCCAGTTGTTGGACCAGCTTCTCCGGCATGCCGCCGGGCAGGTCGACAAAGCTGTGATCCTGCTCGATCTCGATCGCGCCAATCTGCTTGCCGTTGAGCCCGCCTTCATTGGTGAGCGCACCGACGATATTGCCCGGCGTGACACCCAGCTCGCGGCCGACGTTGATGCGATAGCGAATCTTGTCGCTGTCGTCACGCGGACCACGATCCGCCATGGCCGGCGGCGGGGCCATGTCCTTGATCTTCTCGGCGATCACCGGACGATCCTTCTGCAGCAGGAAGGCCAGTGCGGCGGCGACCTCGGCCATCTCGATGTCATGCTCGTTCTGGTAGTCGTTGAGCATGTCGACGAATGGCGTTAGGTCCTCGGCCTCGCGGACCTCGGTGATCTGATCCTTGAGCTGGCCGCTGCGCTTGCTGGCGATGTCCGTGCTGCTGGGCAGGCGCATCTGCTCGATCGGCTGGCGCGTGGCCCGCTCGATCGCGCCGAGCATGCGCTTCTCGCGCGGGGTGACGAACAGGATCGCCTCGCCCGAGCGCCCGGCACGACCGGTCCGGCCGATGCGGTGGACATAGGCCTCGGTGTCGTAGGGGATGTCGTAGTTGATGACGTGGCTGATGCGCGGCACGTCCAGGCCGCGGGCGGCCACGTCGGTGGCCACGATCATGTCGAGTTGCCCGTTCTTGAGCTTCTCGACCGTCTTCTCGCGCTCGGCCTGACCCATTTCACCCGACAGGGCCGCGGCCGAATAGCCACGTGCCTGCAGGCGCTCGGCCAGGTCGTTGGTTGCGTGGCGGGTCCGCACGAAGATGATCGCCGCATCGAAGTCCTCGACCTCGAGTATGCGGGTCAGTGCATCGGGCTTGTGCATGCCGGAGACCGGCCAGAACCGTTGACGGATTGTCGAGACGGTGCTGGTGCTGGTCTTGATCTTGATTTCCTGCGGGTCACGCAGGTGACGCTTGGCAATGCGACGGATCGGATCGGGCATGGTGGCCGAGAACAGCGCCACCTGGCGCTCGCTCGGCACCTCGGCGAGGATCGCATCGACATCGTCGATAAAGCCCATGCGCAGCATCTCGTCGGCCTCGTCGAGGACGACCATGCGGATGTTGTCGAAGGCGAGCGTGCCGCGACGCAGGTGATCCTGGATGCGGCCCGGGGTGCCCACGACCACGTGTACGCCGCGCTGCAGCAGCTTGCGCTGCTGGAACATGGCCTGTCCACCGTAGATGGGGGCAATGTGGAAATCGGGCATGTGGCGGGCGTAGTTGGCCATCGCCTCGGACACCTGTATGGCGAGTTCACGGGTCGGCGCAAGCACCAGCATTTGCGGGGCGCGGACGTTGAGGTCGATTTGGCTCAGCAGCGGCAGTGCGAAGGCTGCCGTCTTGCCGGTGCCGGTCTGGGCCATCCCGATCAGGTCACGTCCGGCCAACAAAGGCGGAATGGCTTGGGCCTGGATCGGGGAGGGGGTTTCATAACCGACATCGGCAATCGCGCTTTCAATAGCGGGACTCAGGCCAAGATCGGCAAAGCGAACCGAGGTGCTCTCGGTGGCGGAGGAATCGGACATGGACTTCTCGAAAAACAGGCTGCGGGCGCAGCGGGGACAGGCGGGCGCAGGGCCCAATCATCGGAAACGGGAGTTTCCTGTGCGGGCTTTAGGCTCGGCGGAATTCTAGCGACATAGTCTAACCTGAAAGGCCGGACTTGTCTTGATAAATCGTTGACAGGGTTGGTGGTGAAACAATCATAGGGGTGATTGACGGTTTCACAAGGGCCCGGCGGGGAGCCGGGTCCGTTTTCCCCTGTTGCGGGGTTTATTCGGCGTCTTTGGCCTGCTCGGCCTGGGCGGTTGCCTCTTCGAACAGCGGCTTGAGTTCGCCACGCTCGTACATCTCGATGGTGATGTCGGCCCCGCCGATCAGCTCGCCATTGACGTAGACCTGCGGGAAGGTCGGCCAGTCCTGGTAGCTCGGCAGCGCTTGCATGATGTCTGGGTCGGCCATCACGTTGACGTAGCCGAACGGTACGCCGCAGCCCTTCATGGCCTCGGCGGTGCGGCTGGAGAACCCACAGGTCGGGAACTGTGGGGTGCCCTTCATGAAGATCAGGATGGGGTTTTCTTTGACGAACTGGTCAATGCGCTCAAGAGCATCCATTGTGATGATCTCCCGTTAAGTCGGTGTTTGGTGGGTCGTATGGCGGTGCCGGACCCGAGTGGCTTTATATGGGACCAAATTCGTACCGATTTGGCAAGTCGGATTGCCGCGGGGCTTGTCGATGACGGCCGGGGAGGGTGGATAGCGCGCCTTCAAAGAGAGGGCGGGGCGTCAGAATGGCGGCGGCGCTTTCAACCAGGCGGGCTGGGATGCAGGAGTCGGCCATCGATAGATTCCACGCCCCGTGGGGACAGGGACGGGGATTCACATGAACCCAGGAATCGGCTCTTGTCGCGCCACAGGCAAGGGCCCGTCCAGCGGGCGCTGGATCCACCTCATTCCTCGTCGTAGTGCCGCGCCTGCACCTGGTTGCGCCCTGACTGCTTGGCGACGTACAGCGCGCTGTCGGCGGCGCTGATGATCTCCTGCGGGGTGATGTGTTCCGGGTAGCCGGCCACGCCGGCACTGAAGTGGCAGTGGATGGTGTCGCCGCCCTCGGTTGTCACCGCGCTGTCGGCGAACTGCTCGCGCAGCCGGTCGATCAGTTCGACGGTGGTCTCCACCGACGTGGCGGGCAGGACCACCATGAACTCCTCGCCGCCGTAACGCCCCACGCCGTCGTACTTGCGCAGACGCGTATTGAGCAGGGTCGACAGCTTCCGAATCACGCGATCGCCGCTGGGATGGCCGTGGGTGTCGTTGATCAGCTTGAACTTGTCGATGTCGATCATGACCACCGACAGCGGTTGCTCCTGGCGAATGGCGCGATCGAGCTCGCTGTCGACCATCTCGGTGATCGCGCGGTGATTGAGCAGCCCGGTGAGCGAGTCGGTACGTCGCTCGGCGCGCGCCTGGCGATAGCGCTGGGCGCGGTAGCGCACCATGCGGATCAGGTCGTCGCCGGCGATCGACTTGTTGAGAAAATCGTCGCCGCCCTTGAGCTTGGCCTCGAGGCGATGCTGGTCGCGCTCCTCGGTCGACATGAACAGGATGGGCACGTCGTTGAGTTGGGGGTGCTCGCGGAAGATGCGCGCCAGGTCCACGCCGTCCATTTCGGGCATGTAGAGGTCGAGCAGCACCACGTCGGGGGTTTCGGCTAGCGCGGCCTCGAAGGCGGCCTGGGGGCGGGTCTCGAACAGCAGACGGACGTTGGCGCGGGCGAACTGCTTGCGCCAGTAGATGCCCGCGGTGGCCATGTCGTCGACCAGCAGCACGGCAATCTGCTCGTCGTCGCATTCGTAGGCCCGGGCGCCGGTCAGCAGGGTGTTGAGCCGCGCCGAATCGATGGGGTGGGTGATCACGTGGTCGATCCCCGCCCGGACGGCCGCGGCGCGGATGGCGAAATCGTCCCGCTTGCTGATCATCAAAGTCTGCGCACAGGCCGATAACTGCTTTTTCAGTTGGGCCAGCAACTCGAACTCGCGGGCGTTATCCACGCCGTCTTCGGCCAGGTAGATCAGCAGCCCGGTGTGCTCGAGCAGGGCCGGGTCCGGGTTTTCCAGGTTGATGGGGTGGGCGCCGAACCCGCTGCGACGCAGGGAGTCTTCGAGCAGTTCGGGCAGCTCGCTGCTGCCCGTGTATAGCGCCATAGCCTCGGGCACCTCGTCCTGCGCCTTTTGCAGATGCTGGACCAGCCGGTCGAAATAGCGGATCAGGCGATTGAGCCTTGAGAGGTCAGCCGAGCCCTGTTCGTTTTCGCGACGGATTTCCTGGTCGATGCGATTGAGCACGCCCAGCAGCACCCGGAGCTTTTCATGACGGGCGCGATGGATCAGGCAGCGGACCTGGTTGTGGAGGTCGGCCAGCCGGGTGGTGCGTCGGGCGGTAGGGTCGTTGATCGACGATCGCAGCGAGGCGGCGGCCAGGGGCCAGTTCTGCGGGACGCCGTCCCACTGGGGCTCGTGCAGCGATTCGGCGGCGGTGAGCGTGGACTCGGAGGTCATTGGAGGCTCGATTCCTTGCGATGTGGACATGCTTCCCTGTGGCTCCTCCAACCGTGATTGACACCCGGTTGTTCAGCAGAACCTAATGAAGCCTAACGCAACACACCCGCGATCTGTACCCCCGTGATTTGATTGCTCATAAGGCAGGGTTTGGCCTGTACGCCCCGCCCGTGAAATCAGCGATTTGGGTCTGGCCCGCACTTACAGCCCCTGTTCCTGCAGCCACAACTCGAACACCGCCAGATGCCAGATCTTGGCGCCTTGCAGCCGGGTGAAG
>JAABTF010000010.1 GCA_011389965.1 Halothiobacillus sp. | reverse complement strand
CGCCATGGGCAACCACCTTGGCCGGACGAGCTTCGCCCTCGACTTCGCCCTGAGCGAAAGCGCGGAATCCAAGTTCATCAAGACGCTGCAGGACGACTACCGCATCAACCGCAGTTACGCGCAGATGCAGCTCGAGCGCCTCGGCCGGATCGGCTTCTCGCTCGACGAGCAGACTTTCTTCGTCGCCCAGGCACTGCGCTCGATCGGCCTGACCGAGCAGTTCTCGCGCTTCATCATTCTCACCGGTCACGGCAGCCAGTCGGACAACAACCCCTACGAATCCGCGCTGGACTGCGGCGCCTGCGGCGGCAGCCACGGCCTCGTCAGCGCGCGGGTGCTGGCGCACATGGGCAACAAGCCGGAGGTGCGTCGGCGCCTGCACAACGAAGGCATCGAGATTCCCGACGATGCCTGGTTCCTGCCGGCGTTCCACAACACCACCTCCGACGAGGTCAAGCTGCACGACCTCGACCTGCTGCCGGCCAGCCATCTGGTCTACCTGGAACGGCTGCGCAACGGCTTGCGCGCGGGGATGCGCCGAACCGCTGCCGAACGACTGCAGACCCTTGATCCAACGACCGATCCCAAGATCGATTCGACCAAGGCCGCCCGGTTAACTCAGCGCAACACGGTGGACTGGACCCAGGTGCGCCCCGAATGGGGCCTGGCGCGCAACGCCGGCTTCATCATCGGCCGCCGTCACCTGACCGAGGCGACAGACCTGGAAGGCCGCACCTTCCTGCAGTCCTACGACTACCGCGTCGACCCCAAGGGTCGGCTGCTCGAGAGCATCCTCACCGGCCCGCTGGTCGTCGGCCAGTGGATCAATATGGAGCATTACTTCTCGGCGGTCGACAACGAGCACTACGGCAGCGGTAGCAAGGCCTACCACAACGTCGCCTGCCGTCTCGGCGTGATCACCGGCAACCTTTCCGATTTACGCACCGGCCTGCCCTCGCAGACCGTGCTCTACGACGGCTTGCCGTATCATGACCCCATCCGCTTGCTCACGGTCATCGAGGCGCCCTTCGAACACGCCCGCGCGGCGATCGACGGCGTTTCCGGCGTCAAGAGCCTCGTGAAGAACGGCTGGGTGCTGGTGGTGATTCTCGATCCCGAGACCGGCCGACTGCACCGATTCGTCGACGGCGAATGGCGGGAAGAATCCCTGCCGGCCGCCGGGACCGACTCGACCGATCAACCTGCTGCGGAGGAGATCCCTGCATGAACAACCTCAACCTCAAACCGCTGAAGAAGCTCGAGATCATCCTCGAGGGCGAACACCAGGCCTTCGCCACCGACCTGCTCGACCGGGCCGGGGTCAAGGGTTACACCATCATCGGCAACCTTTCCGGCAAGGGCAGCCAGGGCTTCCACGAAGGCCACCTGATGTTCAACGAGGACGAGGTACTGATCATGATCATCGCCGCGGTACCCGAGGAACTCGTCGAACCGATCCTCGAAGGTTTTACCCCCTTCTTCAACAAGCACAGCGGCGTGGTCTTCATCTCCGACATCCAGGTCAGTCGCCTGGTGAAGTTCAAGGGTTGATGACGCCAGCCCCAACGGCCGGCGACGCCCCGATCCAGACATCCATCCAGAATCCGAGAGTGCAACATGCTATTTGATCAACCATCTCAGAACGCGACGAGCGACACGAACGTCGACGAATACCGCATCCAGACCGAGCCGTACTACCGCGACGTGCACGGCGAAGTCGACCTGTATGAGGCCGCTTACAAGGCCCGCATGCCGATGATGCTCAAGGGCCCGACCGGCTCGGGCAAGACACGCTTCGTCGAATACATGGCCTGGAAGCTGCAGCGCCCGTTGATCAGCGTGGCCTGCAACGAGGACATGACCGCCTCGGACCTCGTCGGCCGTTACCTGCTCGACAAGGACGGCACCCGCTGGCAGGACGGCCCGCTGACCGTCGCCGCCCGCATGGGCGCCATCTGCTACCTTGACGAGATCGTCGAGGCCCGCCAGGACACCACGGTCGTCATCCACCCGCTGACGGACCACCGTCGCGTCCTGCCGCTGGAGAAGAAAGGCGAGTTGGTCGAGGCCCACCCCGACTTCCAGATCGTCATTTCCTACAACCCCGGCTACCAGAACCTGATGAAGGATCTCAAGCAGTCGACCAAGCAGCGCTTCGGTGCGCTCGACTTCGACTACCCCGACTCGGAAACGGAAACCGAGATCCTCGCCCACGAGACCGGAGTCGACCGCGACACCGCCGGCAAGCTGGTCGAGATCGCCCAGCGGGCGCGAAACCTCAAGGGCCACGGCCTCGACGAAGGCATCTCCACCCGTCTGCTGGTCTACGCAGGCCAACTGATCGCCAAGGGCGTCGACCCGCGTGCGGCCTGCTCCATGACCCTGGTCCGCCCGATCACCGACGATCCGGATATGCGCGACACCCTCGATTCGGCGGTCGCCGCATTCTTCTGATCGCAGACGTAGGCTTCCGTCAACGACAAACGCCCAGCCAGAAAGGCTGGGCGTTCTTTTTGTTGCCTACGGCCTGCTCGGGAACAGCAGGGCCCATCCACCTCCGGATCTCAGTGACAGCTCACGCTCGGGTGAGAAGAATCCCGCCGGACTTGTCACTCAAGCCGGCAGGTCCAACCACGGGCGTAATCGGGCAATGTACTGCGATACGTTTCGCAAAAGTCGGGCTCGAAGTGGCCAAACCAACATAGGTAATGGACACGGCCGAATTCGATGGCATGAGACAGCAGTGCGACGTCCGGAACTCCTGCCTTCCCCTCGGCCCAAGCTTCGAGGATTCCGACCGCCTCTTCGTCGAATGCCCATCCGCTCGCGACCTTCGTTGAGGCATATCTTGCTAGTCGCTCAAACTCACTAACAAAGTCAGACGACACTTGGGCACATTGAAGCTTTTTGAGCTCACGCAGGAGCACCATCAGGCCGGCACTGTGGAACAACGCTGCCAGATAGAGCACGAATCCACGGTCGGGCATCCCAGAGAGACGGGCGCCCGCCTTCACGTTCGCTGCAATCTGGAGGCTCTGTGACCAGATAGATCGGAGCGCCTCATCGTTGAGACGTGCATCCCGACGGAAATCATAGAGCGGTGTGACGATGGCGGCGGACATCACCTCCCGAAGGCTATTGCGCCCCATGCGCGTTACCGCGTGTGGAATGCTGTCGATATCTCCTGCAGTCCCTCGCATCGCAGCACTGTTGACCACTTTCAGCACATTCGCAGAGAGCACCGGGTCCGACTCGATCAGGTTTGCGATACGCTTCAGGTCGATGTCTTCCGGATCACGCAGTGCGGCCATGAGCTTGGGCATTACGACCGGCAGACGCGGGACAAGCGTGGCAAACGAATCGTCTCGCAGCGAAACCCGCTCTTGCCAATCCCGCAACCACGTCCGTTCTTCATCCGTGAGTGTTCCTTCGGTACAGCTCCCTGCCGTAAATAACGTGGCGCCATACCGTTGGGCGAGAGCCCGGTCGTCGAACAGCAGGTCTCTCCGCTCATCTGGTATCACCACAGGCCCGTCGCAGTGCTCCACCCCATTGTCGGAACTGCCGGCGGACGTCGCGCCTCGCTCATCGTCGTCATCGCGGCGGCCAATCCACCGTCGAAGCATCGAAAACATTACTGGCACACACCCCTCGTTAACCTTTTGGTCCCACTGGCTTCGTCACGAAGCTCGATGGGCAACACATTCAGTGTAACGCCGTTACGGCCGTCGCAAGCCAATAGCATTGGCACAACACGTCAGCGTACCCAGCGCATCCGCTACCCCTCGTGGATATATCCGGCGTGAATATCGGGATCGGTGATTGCCATCACGGTTTTCCCCACGAGTGGAGTAGATCGGCCATCAAGCGGCCCTACGTCCATACGGATAGCGAACACAGGGTAACCTTACCTCCGTCCTTCACTTTGATCGCTGGCGACGACCCGGACATGCGAGATAACCTCGACTCGGCGTTCGCCGCATGCTTCTGATTGCAGACGAAGGCCTCAACCAACGACGAGCGCCCAGCCAATTGCCTGGGCGTTTTGCTTAGACAGCCAAGGTTTCCGTCATCGTCATTTGTCCCCCTTTTATACCCCGCCCTCGCCCGCACTCGTCCCACTACTGGGAAACATCGTACAGCGGACGATCTACACTTTCTTGACCGGATGGTCGGGCGGGGTGATGAACTCGTTCCGCAAGCCCAGAGCGCGCCGAACCGGCAGATCGGCTCGGCCGCCACCCTGCCCCTTTCGCTCACCCGCGCCGGGGCTCGCCCGGCCGCTGGCCCGGAGGCTTTTATGGAGACCAAAGAGTCCTTCGACAGGGGGCCGGTCGTTGGTCGAGAACCACGACTGCTTGACGCCGCGCTCTACAACAAGAGTCACCTGCTGCTCGTCCATGCCGAGCGCGACTACCTGTTCCTCCCCCTGCGGCGCATCCAGTACCTGGCGGTGATGGACCGGGAAGAAGTCATATTCATCGACGGTTATGGCGACCGGCGCATCGAGTTGGCCTGGCGACATTTCCGACCTCAGGCGCGCAACGCACTCACCGAGACTGTGCCCTACACCGTCGAGATCTATCGGCCACGCGGTTTCGATACCATCAAGCACTTGCAGGCTGACTTCTTCGAGGCGATCCACCACCTCGACCAACGCGAAAGGGAAAGCCGCCGAGGCGGCAAGGCCAAGGTTCAGCCCCTGCCTTTGCGACACTGAAGGTCCCAAAGGTCAACCGACCGCAAAGCCGTGGACCAGATCCGAGTCCGGGCGCCAAGGTTCGGGATGGCTGATCGCTTAAATCTCGTTCAGTAATGCAACCTGATCGTCATCTCCAGGTCTTGCCCCTCATAGGCAAAGCTGGCCTCCTTGAAAGAAGGCGCTCCCGCCAAGGAAACCTTTGCTTTGTTGGAAAAGCCATAACCTTCCTCGGGGACCCCCAGCCAGTTGGTGGCGAGCTCGCCATCCAGATTTTCATCGTGAATGACGGCCAATGCATATGTTCCCGGCGGAATATCCAGAAAGTGGCAACGCGCCTCTGTCTCTCGGATTTCCAACATTGCGATATTGGTTGCCGATTGCAGAAACTCTCTCGGAAAGCCTTCTGGCGATTCGAAGAGCGCGCACGCCACCTTGCCGGTGCTGTGTGCGATTTTCAGGATATTCACGTGAATGCCGGGGCATGAGTTTTCGGCAGAGACGATGGTGGGAAGATGTGCACTCCCGAGGGCTGCACCCATGGCGAGACACCGAGTTCCCTTAAGGACCCGGGCCACCAGATGGCTTTCCGTGGGGAACAACGAGGCCTTACCATGAATTGGCTCGCTCATAAAATGCTCCCGACTACGCCTCGAGTGTCCCGTTTATATTCGCCATCAGACGCCTAAGGGCTGATCTGAGTCGACCGTATAAGCAACAAGGCTCTGCCTTGCCCGACTCAAACACCCCAATGCGGACGACATCAAAGCCAGCCGCGCAGCTTGCGATACGTGCATCCATGTACTTGCCGAAAATAACGGTTGCGGCCAGCAACACCAACGACTTTTATTGTTATCTGATAAGAGACTACACATCCCGTCGAGACATTGCGGACTCCAACGAAGAACGCCCGGCTGATTAGCCGGGCGTTTCAATTGCAGATCCTCGGCCGCGGCCGAGGATCAAGCGGGTTAGCTTAGCGGTTACCGCTACGACCACCCCCGCCGCGGCGACCCGCGTTACCGCGACTGCCACCTGGGCCACCACGCCCCTGGCCGCCGCCGGGTCCACCACGACCGCCACGCGGAGCGCCGCCACCGGGACGACCACCGCCACCACGGCGACCACCGCCGGCGTTGTTACGGCCGTTGGGGATCGGCTCGGGCTTGGCATTCGGGTCAGGCTCAAAGCCGGGCACAACGTGGCGCGTGAGCTTCTGCTTGGTCAGGCGCTCGATGTCGGCCAGCAGTTTGTGCTCGTCGACGCAGACCAGCGAGATGGCCTCGCCGGACTCACCCGCACGACCGGTACGGCCGATACGGTGGACGTAGTCCTCGGCGACGTTGGGCAACTCGAAGTTGACCACGTATGGCAGGTGGGCGATGTCGATGCCCCGTGCGGCAATGTCCGTGGCGACCAGGACGCGGATGGTGCCGTTCTTGAACGACTCCAGGGCGCGGGTCCGTGCCGTCTGGCTCTTGTTGCCGTGGATTGCCATCGCCGGGATGTCGCGCTTGGACAGGTACTCGGCCAGGCGGTTGGCGCCGTGCTTGGTACGGGTGAACACGAGCACCTGCTGCCAGTCCTGGTCGATCATCAGTTCGGCAAGCAGCTCGCGCTTCTTGTCGCGGTCGACCTGGTAGACCGACTGGCTCACCGCCTCGACCGTGGTGTTGCGCGGCGTGACGGAGATCTCCGCCGGCTTGTCGAGCAGCTTGCCGGCCAGGGTACGAATCTCGTCGGAGAAGGTGGCCGAGAACAGCAGGTTCTGGCGCTTGGCCGGCACGATCTTGAGGATCTTCTTGATGTCGTGGATGAAGCCCATGTCCAGCATACGGTCGGCTTCGTCCAGTACCAGGATCTCGACCTGGGAGAGGTCGAGGTTGCCCTGATTCTGGTGATCCAGCAGGCGGCCCGGGGTGGCCACCAGGATGTCGACGCCTTTCTTGAGCTTGTCGATCTGCGGGTTGATGCCCACCCCGCCGAACATCACCATGGATTTCAGCGGCAGGTGGTGACCGTAGTCGAGCACGCTCTGCTCCACCTGGGCCGCCAGTTCACGCGTCGGGGTAAGGATCAGCGCCCGGATGGGACGCTTGCCGCCCTTCTGGCCACCTTCCGGATGCGTCGCCATCAGGCGCTCGAGCAGCGGGAGGGTAAAGCCGGCGGTCTTGCCGGTGCCGGTCTGGGCAGCGGCCAGCAGGTCGCCGCCGGAAAGAACCGCCGGGATGGCCTGCGCCTGGATGGGGGTAGGTTCGGTGTAGCCGCGCTCTTCAATGGCGCGCTGGAGTTCCGGGCGAAGGCCCAGTTCTGAAAACAACATAATCGATGATTTTCCTTGGAGTGGCGTTTTCCGTCACACATTTCGCACAAGGGCAAAATCGAACGCCAGTCAGCAAGGAAAACGCAGATGAGAGCAGCCCGCCACGATAAAAAAGGCGAACTGTCGAGATGGAGATTCGGACAGGACTGGTCAGACCGAAGGCGCGCAGCATAACACCTTTGCTCCATCGGCGGGCAGAATTCGCGCCTATGGCGCGTCCGGGCCGTTTCCCGGTAATCGCCCGAGTGATTGCCCCGGCATCTTGCCCAACCTGCCATCCGGGCCGCGTTGGTTGCGCGGACATGCCGCCGGTTCGTTCTGCGCTGCCTTGACCTGATGACTGTTAAACTACGCTTTTGCGAAACACGACAGATGGCACTTTCATGAGCAAGGCATCCCTACAGGATCAACTCCTCCAGGCGGGTCTGGCGAAGAAGGGGGGCAAGGCCCCCAAGAAAAAGAAGTCCGCTTGGGGACGCGTCAACCGCCACGACAAGGACGCCAACACCAAGCCACCGGCGGAGATCGAGGCGGCCAAGAAGGCGGCCGCCGAGAAACTGGCACGTGAGCAGGAGCGCAACCGCGAGGCCGGTGCCCGTCAGCGCGAGGCCGAAGACCGGCGGGCCCGGCAGGGCCAGATCCGGCAATTGATCCTCGATCACGCCGAGAAACTGCCGCGCGACGGCGAGCCCTATCACTTCATCGACCGCGGGGTGGTGCTCAGCGTGCCGGTCAATGCCCGGCTACGTCGGGGGCTCGCCTCCCGCAAGCTGCGCCTGGCCATCTGGGAAAAGCGTTATTACGTCATTTCCGCGCAAACGGCGGAAAAGATTGCCCAGCGCGATTCCGCCTACCTGCTCGCTCTGCCCGATGGCGGAGAAATTCGAGATCCCGCCTACCAGGCCTTCGGGGTGCCGGACGACCTGGTCTGGTAACACCGCGCTGGCCGCTGGCGCTTGCGCGCGCGTTTTCAGCGGCGGTCGGCCTCGTCATCGTTCAAGTCCGACTTGGGCAGAATCTCCGAATCCTCGATCGCCTTGCGCGCAGCCTCGTAGCCTGCCTTGATGCTTTCTTCGGCCCGCTCGAACTCGAGCAGGCCAATCCGGGACAATCGCGGCGAAATCAGCACCTCCGGCGGGTCACCCGCCATGCGGCTGCGGGTAATCCGGTCCTGCATGATGTCCAGGGAACCCGCCATGACGTCCATCATTCCGGGCGCCTCCTCTTCCTCTTGCCCGCCCAGCCACTTGCCGATACGGCCATTGAGAAGACGCTCGTCGATGCTGCCGAACCATTGGCGCAAGGCGTTCTCGCCGTCGGTGTCGTGACGCGCAGCGCCTTTGATGCTGCGCAGATGACGGCCGATTAGGTCGCTATTGAGATTGACCGCGATCACCACGTCGGCCCCCAGCGCCCGGCACAACGAGATGGGCACCGGGTCCGTCAAACCACCGTCGACCAGCCAGCGACCGTCCTGCCGCACCGGCGCCATCAACCCGGGCACGGCAATCGATGCCCGTACCGCGTCCAGAAGTTTGCCCTTGCGTACCCAGACCTCGCGACCGGCCTCCAGGTCGGTGGCCACGGCGGCGAACGGCATCGACAGGTCCTCGATGTCCTTTTCGCGCATCAGCTTGGCCAGGGAGTGCATCAGGCTGTCACCCTCGATCAGACCGCCACTGAAACGGACGTCCAGCAACTGCATCACGTGCCAGGAAGTGATGCCACGCACCCATTCCTCGAATTCGTCGAGTGATTCGCTGGCGTAAGCGGCGGCCACCATCGTGCCGATGGAGCACCCCGTCACCATTTGCGGGCGGATACCGGCGTCTTCCAGCGCCCGTATGACGCCGATATGCGCCCAGCCGCGTGCCGCGCCGCTTCCCAGTGCCAACCCGATTACCGGTCGTTTCGCCTGCATTTCCTTGTCTCTCCTGTGCCCAACCCCGTTCCCGGTGCACGCTGCTATCCAATGCGATCGTCTTCACATCGCTCCGCCCGGCCCAAACACACCATGCGCCGGCTCGTCTGCGCTCAATAATTAAAGATTATGCTCTTCTCCAAATCCCAAATGGGGTCGTCCGCGGCACACCGAGCTTTTCGCGTCAATTCCTACATCGAGAATAAGATAACCCGTAATGCAGAAAAATCCCGCGGAGGGTGATGTCGCTCTGCCCGGGTGAAGTCTCCATGCCGGGGAGGCCGCCGAAACCTTCGATTGGCGCTGCGTGGCGCTCGCTCCGAGGCTGGGACGAGGAGTATTGCGAAAAATCATGACATCCCCTACGTGCCGGCCAACCCGGAGTTACAAAAAATACCGCGCCCTCGGCTTCAATGCCTCTCAGGACATGAACCTCGCCCTCGACCCCAAGACCACGGAGGAAACCGTGACCCAGCGCAGAGGCTTCGGCACGCGGCCGGGCCTCATCCGCTTCTTCGGCAACGCCCCCTACACCCTGTGCAACCTCCCCAAGCGACAGTAAGAACTCGACTTTTATGTATAATCCTGCGCCATCCCCCCGGCATGAGGTTCGCCTGTGATCAATGATGTCCACGACGGCGATCCGGCGGAGCAAAACCCGCTCGCCAGTCTGCTGCCGCGCCTGGACGAAGCGGTGGCCGCGCTGGACGCCGCCCCGGATTCCTCCAAGCCGGCTCATCTGCGCCGCGTACTGGACGCGGCCCGCGGCGTGTTGCTCGAGGAAGGCGGCTGCGCCGCGATCGAGGCCCGGGCCGAGGCGATCGATACGGCGGGCGTCTTTCTGGGATCCGACTGGGATGCGCCGGAAACCCTGATCGCCTCCCTGTCAGCGCATGCCTTGAGCAGCGCCGATCCCGACACGGTGGTGATCGAGGCCCTGAGCGAACTGCGCCTGCTGGCAGTGGCACAGGGGGACTATCTCCATGACCGGATATCGGCGGAGAATGCCCAGCACTATCTCACCCAGGTGCTGGCCATCAACCTGGAACGGCTGTTCATGGCGCCGACGGAGGCCGAGCGCGAATCCCAGGGCCGGATGGCCCCGTTCGCACGCGCCCTGCTCCAGCACCTGGCCGCGCGCATCGGCTACGAACACATCATCGACCAGCTGATCGACGAGATCTGGCGCATCCTGAAGCAGCGCCCGATCCAGATCGGTCCAGTGCGACAGATGATCACGCAGATCGCCCTCTGCCAAGCCAACCCCGACATCGACCTCGGCGCCAGCGGTCAGGGCGCCGACCGCTTGGTCTCCAGCCTGTTTGGCCCAACCCAGTCCTGCCGTGAAGACCCAGGGGTGGACATCTACCGCGAACGCCTGCAAAGCATGGATGCCGGCGCCCTGCAGAGCGAGGCCACCGGCTTCGCCCGCGCGATGCATGACACCGGGCTGGTCTCGCCCTATCACGCCGTGCTGCTGCGTTTCCTGCTCGACCAGGGCGATCACCTGGTCGCCGAGTCCATGGGGCTATCCTCGACCGGACGGGACTGCATGCTCTGTTACCGCGACCTGGTCCATGCCCTGATCGAGCAGGCGGTCACGCCGGAGACCGCGCAGGGTATCTACGGACTGGCCCTGATGCTGGAGCGCGCCATCCTCTATCAATCGCCCGTGGCCCCGGCCCTGTGGCGGCAGATCAACCTGCCGCTGTCGGCCGAGTCCCGCCGACGCCTAGCACTCTCTTTCGGCGAACACATCCCACCGCGCACCTGGCTGCTCGAAGGCGTGATGTCCATGCTGGGACTGCCACTGGGCGTCGGGCAGGGCAACAATCCGACCTGTCAGTCGGCGCGAGCCCTGTCGATGTGGGCCTACAACGACCCCGACTATCTGCTGCAGATGGTCGCCTGGGCGGCCCGGGACGACGAGATCATCATGCATTTCGAGGGGCAGCCGATTTCCTCGCAGGAATCGCTTGGCGGAGTGGCCTCGACGCTGCCGCTGGACCTGGATGCCGTCTCGTTGCTGGTCGTGCCGCACCTCGATCGCATCTACGCCGAGATGGGCCGGCGCTGCATCGATCGAGAAGGCGATCCGCACCGCTGGGTAAACCCGGAATTCCACGGCTGGTGGGCCGGCCGAGGCTTTCGCATCAACGTCGACGTTGCCACCGGCCAACTCGCGGGGCTGGAGGGCTTCCTGCGGGATTTCTACGCCAGCCACCACCCCTACTACAACGGCAACCAGCCGGTTATCCACCCGCAGCCGGCCGGCATCGCTGTTACCGACACCGCGGCGCGGTTCATCGGCTGGCATGCCATCACGCTTCTGCGGGTCAATCTCGATCCGCAGGACGAGATGCGGGTGTATTTCTACAACCCCAACAACGACAGTGGCCAGAACTGGGGGGACGGCGTAGAGGTCAGTACCGCGGGCTGCGGTGAGCGCTTCGGCGAGTCGTCCCTGCCCTTCGAGCAGATGGCCTCGCGGCTATACATCTTCCATTACGACCCGCTGGAGTACGGTGAGCCGGCCGACGTGCCGCAGGACGCGCTCGACCGGGTGGTGGCCATGGTGCATCGCACCTGGGGCGCGACCCGGCTGGGCGAGCAGGCCGTCTCGGACGAGACGCTGCAGGCCGCGCCCCCGGTAGACGCTCAGCCCTATCAGTCGTAGACCGGGATCAGGGCGTAGCCGTTGTTCTGGTAGCCCATCAGCGAGATAAATCCGCTGCGCACCGGCTCGATGCCTGGTAGCAACGCGTCGTTGTCGACACCGAATGCCCGCGTGGCGCCATTGCAGGCCTCCATGCGCCCCCCATCTCTTGGAGCTTGACGACATTACGCGCGATGCTCGCCAGGGCATCACCGTGATCGGCCTCATCCTCGAGGCTGGGCTCGGTATGGATGAACTTCACCGAGTGGGAGATGAACACCATCACCAGATCGGCCTGCACGCCCTCCTTCTTCAGGTTCTCGACATTGGTGACGATGGCCTTGATGTACGTGTCCAGCGCTGCCGGATGGGACTTGCGCACATCGTAGACGGCCTTGATGTTCTCCAACTCGCCGAGCGCGGCACGATTGTCGAGCTGCCCGGCGGCCGCGGCGGAAAGCGGTGCAAAACCGGTGACCGTCACGAGGGTGAGTACCGTGGCAAACAGAGTGATCCAATGACGCAGGAAAGATGACATGGGTGATGCTCTTTATCCGGTGAGTTGGTGCCGATCGTTAGCCGACTACTCAATCCTCCGGCAACCCTGCCGGCCGGTCAACATGCGGCCGTTCAAATAAACCGGCCGTCGATCAAAGCCGGCGGACCGGGTCAGTCGATGCAGTCATCCGGGTCGCGCCGCAGCTCTTCCCGGCGCATGGGCATGCGATCGATCAACGCCCATATCTGGTCCAGCGATGCCGGCTGCCCGGCATACTTGCGTCTGCCATCCAGACCGAACAGCAGCAACCTGCTTGTCACATCCTGTTCCCATTCGGCCTTGCCTCTCACCGTGTCCGCCGCCGACGACGGCAGGCGGGTGGATTCAAACCGGCTGCCCGGCTCGCCGGCAAACCGACGCCAGACGCTCCCGTCCGGGTGGATCTCGAGCCAGTGAATGCGTCGCTCGACCAATGCGCAGCGATTGGCCTGCAGGTCCGCAGCCCAGTTGGCGCCGTCATCACCTGCCCCGATCACCGACACCAGGGGACGGTGCTCCCATTGCAGGGCTTGCCAGTAGTCACTGGCCAACGAGGGCTTAGCCACAGTCATGGCCACCGCGATAAGCGGCGCCCACAGAAGAAGGCGGGGAAAAGCGCACATTCAAACCTCACGACCTCGTGGCGGACATTCGCCAAGAAGATAGCTCATCAGCGAAGTCTAGGAGGTTGTCGGCGCCAGGTAGACGTCGAAACGCAATCGACCGGATCGATATTCGACAGAGGGAACGGTGGCATCGATGCTCGGCGCACCGGGCGGACGCTTGACCACCCAGCGGGCCCCGGGTTGGCGGCGGGCCCAGGCGAACAGGGCCGCGGCATCCCCATCCTCACCGACCAGGTGGTGAAAGACGCGCATGGGCTTTTTCACCAGGGCGGACTTCTTTCGTTCGGGGAACATCGGGTCGAGATACCAGACCATCTCCGGCGAGGTGGGCAGGTCCGGCGGCGTCGAGGAAAGGACATCGCCATCGACCAGGCGAATGCGCCCAGCCACTTCGGCAAGGCCGGGGGCGGCCGCCGCGCGTGCCAGCGCATCCGCCAGGAGGAGATGCACCACGGGGTGGCGCTCCACCGCGGTTACCTCGCAGCCGCCGCTGGCCAACGCCCAGGCATCCCGCCCCAGGCCGGCGGTCAGATCTATCACCGGCGGACGAAAGCCTGACTTCCAGCCCGTCGCCCTCGCCAGGGCATCCTTGCGGGCCAGCGGTTGGGCGAAGCGTCGGTCGGCAGCGAAATCGATCACCAGTGGCAGATGCCCCAGACTGGCCTGATCGCGCGGCGGAAACAGGCCGATGCGACCGGCGTCCAACCCTAGGGCGAAGGAATCCTGCGGCACCTGCTCCAGCGAATCGACCACCGGCACGGCCCAGGTGGCGGCGAAGCGCTCCAGCCGTTCGGTGGCCGGACCCTCTTCGAAGGCCCGCATCACCGTGACCGGCAAGCGGGCTAGAGCCACTTGCGAAAAATGCGCGAATTGCGCTTGAGGTTATAGAAGACGCGCCGCTCGGCCGGCAGCCGGTCGAGGTTCTCGTCGGCGAAACCCCGTTCGCGGAAGAAGGCCATGGTCTGCGTGGATAACAGAAAGATCGATTTCAGGCCCAGAGAGCGGGCGCGATTTTCCATGAAACCGAGCAACCGGGCGGCACGCCCGCCACCCTGATAAGCCGGATGCACCACCAGGGCGGCCAGTTCGGCGGTCTGTTCCTCGGGGAACGGGTAGAGGGCGGCGCAGGCGATGATGTCGCCATCACGATCGATCACGACGAAGCGATCGGTCTCCAGTTCGAGTTGCTCGCGCGAGCGGCGCACCAGCACGCCGGCCTGCTCCATGGGTTCGATAAGGGCGAGAATCCCGCCGATGTCGTCCAGCGTCGCCGGCCGGATGCGCTCGTAGGGTTCGCTGGTGATCAGCGTGCCGCAGCCGTCGCGGGTATAGAGCTCGACCAGCAGGGCCCCGTCGACTTCGCGGTCGACCAGGTGAATGCGATCGACTCCCTTGGAGCAGGCGCGCACCGCGCTGTGCAGGTGGAGTTGGAATTCGGTCGACAGCCGCTCGCCTTCCCGGTCGAGCAGTCCCTCGACCTCGCGCAGGCTCATTGCCGTGGGCAGGTCTTCGAGCGGGTCGGTGAGAAAGATCAGCTTATCCGCGCCCAGGGCCACCGCCATGCTCTCGGCGACGTCCTCGGAACGCAGGTTGAACAGCTCGCCGGTGGGCGAGTAGCCGATGTTGGTCTGCACGACGATCGAACCGTCGCCCAGGGCATCACGCACGCCGTCGACATCCACGCGCCGCACCGCCCCCGTGTGCCCGAGATCCACGCCGTCGATCACGCCCATGGGGCGCGCGGTGATGAAGTTGCCAGTCAGTACGCGCTGGGCGAGCCCCGAGCCCGAGGCAAGGCTCAGGCGGGCGGACAGCCAGGAGATGACGTCGAACTGCACGGCACCTACCGCCTCGGTCAGCGGCTCGATCATTTCGGGCTCGGTGACCCGCAATCCCTGGTGGAATTGCTCCGGGAAGCCGGCGTTCTGCAGCCGACGGTTGATCTGCGGACGGGTGCCCGGCACCAGGACCAGGCGCACGCCCAGATCGGCGATCAGCACGATGTCGCGGATCAACCGCTCGAAACTCGCCGGTTCGTCGAGCGCCTCGCCGCCGAAGGCGAGCACGAACACGTGGCCCTCGTGCTCGCGGATGTAGGGCACGGCATCGCGCAATCCCTGCACCAGCACTCGCGCCTCGCCCGTGGGCTGGCAGGTGACGGAAGATGCCTGTTCTGTACTATCGCTCAATCAAATTCTCCGTCGGGAAAACGGTGGGCAAAGCGCCCACCTCGAGAGGGTAACCGGCCGAGCCCCCTGGCGGAAGACCGTCCATGGGGCAGCCAGCCGGGTCCACGCCGCCGGGCCGCAATGCGGATTCGGCTGACGAGGTTTGCTGGATTCAACCGGAAACGACGCGGTTGCGCCCGGACCTTTTCGCCTGGTAGAGCGCATCATCGGCCCGCTTGATCGCCGACTCGAAACTCGCATCCGCGGCATTCATCTGTGCCACGCCGACGCTGATCGTAAGGGGCTTGTCAGCCCCCACGCCCACTCCCCCGGCCACCTGGGAGCGCAGCCGTTCCGCGGTTTCCCGCGCTTCTTCCATGCGGGTGTTGGGCAACAGCACGACAAACTCCTCTCCACCGAAGCGAGCGAGGAGATCATTGACGCGCAGATGATTCTTGCAGACACGGACCAGGGAGCGGAGCGCCTCATCGCCGACGGCGTGCCCGAACTGGTCGTTGACCTGCTTGAAATGATCGATGTCCAGCATGAGCAGGGCACAAGGGTGTCCGTAGCGCTGCAATTCTTGAAAGTGTTGATCCAGATCATGCATCAACTTGCGGCGGTTGAACGTCCCGGTCAGCGGATCGACCAGACTGGCCTCGCGCAAACGATCCTCCAGTTGCTTGCGCGCAGAGATGTTTCGCGCGATCCAGATCACCGCCCGCTCTCCGTCGATAGACACCGGCAGCGGCTGGATGTGGCCTTCGAACCAGATCGCCTCGGCGGGGCCATCCGCGTCCTCCAAGCCATCCACCTCTGCCGCCGCCAACTGGTATTCCACTTTCAGCATCCGCTGCTCGCGCAAGGAGGTGGCAATCTGGCCCGCCACCTCGGCGGCCTTCTCGGCGGGGAGCACGTCATCCAGATGGCAACCCACCAGGTGCGATCCGTCGTGATAATAGCCGGTGTCCGTCCCACCGTAGACACCCAGGTACCACCCGCTTTCCGAGAGGACGAAAAGCGGATCGGGAAGGGCGTCCAGAATGGCCGGCAAGTGCTCGATTGTCAGGGGCATGGCAAAAGATCGTTCCTCGAATATCGGCTAAGCGTCGGCTTTGCGGGCAGCTGGCTGAGGTTCCGATTCCGCGACGGCCGGGAATCGGGACCGAGACCACGAGACGGCTGGCGAAGCCCAGTGACAAGCCTATCTTAAAGCCCACATCAGGTACCGCGGTTCCTGCCAGTTACCCCTGATGCTAAACTGCGCGACCTTCAGATTTTTCTGATACACCAATTGCCCCCACGACAAGGCCCTCCCCCCATGATCGAACTCCGGACATACGTCTTCATCGACTCGCTCCAGCCCCAGCTGGCGGAGTACGTGGCGACGGTGTCTCAGGGCTTCCTGCCGATCCCGGGTGACGCCTGCCTGTGGGTGGAGGTCTCGCCGGGCATGGCCGTCCACCGGCTGACCGATGCCGCCCTCGAGGCCTCCAGCGTCCGGCTCGCCCAACAAGTGATCGAGCGCGCCTTCGGCTCAATGGTCATCCACCACCGCGTCCAAAGCGATGTCATTCAGTCCGGCAACACCATCCTGGAACACCTCGGCCGCGATCAGACCGAGCGCCAGCCCTGCAAGATTGCCTGGCAGGAGATCATCCGCGGCATGACGCCGGACCACACCGTCCTGATCAACCGCCAGAACCGGTCGGGCAACATGATGCTGCCGATGACGAGCATGTTTATCCTCGAAGTCGAGCCCGCCGGGTACATTGCCTACGCCGCCAACCAGGCCGAGAAAGCCGCGAACATCTCGCTGGTCGACGTGCGCGCCGTGGGCAAGTACGGCCGCCTGACCATCGCCGGCACGGAAGGCGATGTCGACGAGGCCGCCCGGGCCGCCATCGCCGCGGTGGAGAATCCCGCGTTTTCCTGACCCGGCATCGCCGCGACCTCTTCGACCAGCCCGCCCGCCACACCAGCCGATCCACCCTGCACAGGGCGGCAAGACGCGCTGAAGGCAGGTATCCGGATGGCGCAGGCCTCTGCCCTTCCCCATCGCCCCCTCTCCATCGTCACTCCCCTCGCCTGAAACAAGGCGTCCGCACGCAAAAACGGCGCGGTATCGGACCGCGCCGTTTTGTTTTCCAGGTGCCGGTCGACGATCCGTCAGGCCGCCTCGGCCACCCATTCGCCGTGGGCCCGCCGACGCGACACCGTGCCGTCGTCGGCGATCCGAAGCAGCGTCAGCCAGCGATTGTCGACCAGGTGCCTCAGGCCCTCGTTGCCGGCAACGATCTCGTCGATGGCCTCGGCCGGGGCCTCGACGAAAGCCGCCAGGCGCAGCGGCTCGTGCCGCCAGGTCTCGCCATCGTGCAATGACTGCATCGACAGGCCGACCCGCAGGTCGCCCCCGTTGCCCTCGAGCACCCCGACAAGGCCACCGACCACGTTGTGCAATACCTTGTTGCCGGAACCCTGCCGCTCGTTATCCACGGTGGAACCGTAGTACTGCAGGTTGATCCAGCTCGCCACGATCAGCGGCGCGGTCAGGATCAGGTTAAGCACCCCGAATCCCTCGTCTTGACGCCAGTCATAATCGTGCAGGAACGACCGGCCGCCCAGATCCAGGTCGCGGGTCCGCTCGCGCGGCGCGGCGATGAAGGCGGCGTTGCCGGCCAAACCCCACTCCGGACGCACCTCGGACCAATCCCGGCCTCGATGCGTGACGGACTTGCGTGCCGCTTCGCGGTCCGCCGGGTTGTCGCTCAGGTTCTCGCGCAATGTGACCAGCCGCTCTAGGCGGGTGAGATCCCCAGCCTGTCCCAGTGCCTGACGCAGTTCGTCGAGCTTCGCCCGGTCGACCGCCTCTTCCTCGAGGTCGAGCAGGGCGACCTCGTCGGTGGTGGTGTCGTGCAGCGCGGCGACAAAACGCGTGTCCTCAGGGATTTCGATGCCCCCCTCGGCGAGCCCAGGGCGGATTGCCGGATCATTGAGCAGGTCGGCGGCCACGCGGGCACTGACCTCGCCGGTCTGGCCGGCGCAGGCACCGCAGTCCAGGCCCGCGCGGTGCGGGTTATTGGTCGTGGTGCTGCCGTGCCCTGCCAGGAGCACGATCGGGGCGAGCTCCCCGGTCAGGCCCAGGCCGCGCAGGATGCCTTCGGCCATGCCCACGCGGGCGTCGAGGTCGGCCTCGGAGGCGAGTGCCGGATGGACTCGGGCGCGCTCCTCGTCGGTCAGGCCGGCCTGGTCAGGCGGCGGCGGATCTGTGTGCCAGCCAAGCGTGTCGCCGATCAGCTTCGGGATGTAGGTCAGGCCGGCGGACTCGACGAAGGTGAAGCAGGAGGCGGCCGAGAGCTTGAACTGCTTCCACGACAGGGTATTGCCGACCCGCTGCTCGCGTCGGGTGGCGAGATCCTCGTCGCCCTCGACGCGGTCGGCGACCTCGACCCCCGGGTTGAGCAGCACCGGCGTGTGCGTGCGGCACTGCGACTCGCCCAGGCGCCGATACTCCAGCGGCACGCCGAAGAAGCCGGCGAAACCGATGGTCTGCGCACCGGGGTAGCTGGTCTCCAGGTGGCGGCGGAAGACTTCCGAACGCACGTCGATGCAGAAGGCGGCCTGGATCGGCGGACGGACGGCCTCGGCGCGCTTGGTTTCCGTCTCGCGGAAATGCCGGATCACGGGGGCGCGGAAGGCGATCTCGGTGGCGGTGAGCATGACCTCGTCGATCACCGCCTCGTTTTCCGCTGCGGCAATGGCCTCGTGATGCCGTTCGATCTCGCGCTGCCATTCGCGGCGAATGGCCGTGCTGCCGGTGGCCTTGAGCGCCAAGGCCTCCCAGACCAGGCGCACCGCGAGCAGGTCGGTGAGGTCGTCACAGGTGCCGCCAGTCAGTTCGGCTCCCCATTGGCGGTAGCGGCAGTAGGCCGCCCAGCCGTTAATCGACTTGAGCGCGGCGAACAGGTAGTCGGCGTGTACGGATGCCGGCAGCTGCAGGGTCTCGATCGCCCAAGTGATGGCCTCGATCGGGTCGGCGGGTACCTCGCGCAGGTAGCCCCGTGCCTCGCCCAGGCCGGCGGCGCGCGCACTGCGGTCGATCAGGGTGTATTCACGCCACGCGGTGTACAGCGATTCCGACTCGTCGGGGGTGGTCCAGATGGCCTGGCCGCGGTCGAAATGGGCGGCAAGGAAATGGCTGATCTGGTCGACCACGAAGATCGAGATCGGCGCGGCGCCGGGCCGGTCGAGCTTCTCGACCAGCATAGGCACGGGGCTGCCGGTCTTCCGGGGCGACTCGAGGGCGCTGATGACCGTCTCGACGGCTACCGGGTGGCCGAGTTGCTCGACGGCTTGCTCGATGTGCTCGCGCGTCAGGCGCCCGTCGCGCCATTGGGCGGCGTACCAGTCGTGGTCCATGAAGGTCCGTTCGCCGGCGATCGCGCCCAGGTAACCGCTCGCTTGGCTGAACGACTGATCGATCAGGCCGAGGTAGGGGTTGACCGCAACGAACGAGTCCAGCGGCCAGACGGGAGCGATCTTGCGGCCCGCGGCGTCGGCCAGCTGGCGAACCTGCTCGAGATCGAGGCGTTCGGGCGTCTGGGCGGTGCTGTGCTGTGCTTGAGTTGCCAGAGTCATGGCGAGTCCTCCTAGTAGGTAGACGCCGTATCAGGATTATTGGGCACTCACGGGCGCCTGTGCCTTGATGGCGTCATGGCGCGTCCGGTGTTGGCCGACCTTGTTCGGCCAGAGGCGGTGCGCAGCGCGCTCGACCAGCAGGTCGACATAGAGCCCGTTGTAGAGGTGCACGAACAGACCCTTTCGGCCCGAGCCGTTGAAATGGTCTCGGCCGGGGCCCTGCAGCCAGGCGAGGAACAGGAAGCTGATGGTGGTCAGCGCCAGCATCGCGCCGTAGGCCAGCGTCAGGGTGTCCGGGATCGCGCCGACCGTGTTGCCGAACAGGCTTACGAACGCCTCGTGCAGCGCGAAGTAGACCGCGGCCATGATCGCGGCCAGCCCGGCGGCGCGGCCGATCCCGCCGGCCGTCGGCGCCACGTTGATCGCCTTGAGCACCAGTTGCGCCACGGCCAGGGCGACGATCGCGACCAGGGCAAGCAGTGCCGGCTCCTCGCTGACCTGCAAGCCGAGGGCGGCGGCCATCGCGGCCGTCAGCGCGAGACTGGCGGCCACGGTGACCAGCCAGCCGCCAAAGCCGATGCGACGGCGGGCCGCCGGTTTCGGCTGACGCAGCTGGTCAGGGATGCTGCCGGCGGAGAGGAAGGCATGCGCCTTGTAGAGCGAATGGCCGATCAGGTGCAGCAGCGCGAGGGCGAACAGACCCAGCCCCAACTCGAGGAGCATGAAGCCGAGCTGACCGGTGGTCGACCAGGCCAGCGAGGACTTGACCGCGGTCTGCGTGAGCATGACCAGGGAGGCGATCACCAGCGTCGCCAGGCCGACGATGGCCAGCAGGAACAGCGCGCTGCCCTGGGCGAGCAGAAACTCGCTGGTCCGCAGCACGATGATGGCGCCGCTATAGACGATGCCCGCGTGCATCAGTGCCGATACCGGCGTCGGGGCCTCCATTACCTGCAGGAGCCAGCCGTGGAACGGGAACTGGGCACTCTTGAGGATGGCGGCGAGCACGATCAGGAAGGCCGCGACGTGCATCCCCAGCGGCATGCCGTCCTGGGCGCGGGTCCACTCGACGATCGCGTCGAACTGGAGGCTGCCGACCTGATGGCCGATCAGGATGGTGGCGCCGATCAGGCAGGCGTCGGCACTGCGGCTGAACAGCGACTTCTTGTGCGTGGCCATGACCGCGCGCGGTCGATCCGAGTAGAACAGCAGCAGCTTGTGCAGGGAGAAGCCGGTCAGGATGATCGCGAGCGTGAACAGAGCGAGGTTCGCCGAGATCACCACCAGCATGAAGAAGCCGGCGGTCAGGGCCAGCAGGCGGAAGAAGCGAGCCTGCTGAGGGTCGCCGTCCAGGTACTTCTCGCTGTAGCGGGCGATCAGAGTGACGACGAACGCCACGAGTACCGCCAGAGCGAGAGTGAGTTGGTCGACCTGCACGGAGAGTGCGAGGGCCCCGATACCGCCCGGGAGCGGGAGAGCGGCTGCCGTGAGATGCCCCTGGCTACCCGCCAGATAGGCCAAAGTGGCCACGATGGAGAGGCCCATTGCGCCGATGGCCGCCCAACGGACCCGTTGGCGGTAGCGACGGGCGGTTTCTACCCCGCCCAACGTGGACGGCACGGCCGCCAGTAACAAGACTAGCGGCATGAGCAAGAGCAGGGCTCCGGCAATCGGCCAGGTGATCAATGTGTCCATGATGTCTCTCCGGATAAGGATGACTGACAGCAAGCGCGGGTGAACGGCCTAGCTGCATGATGTGCAAGGTAGTGACGGCGCGGGCCCAGCACCAATTCGAATTACCGGCCAGTTGCATTGAGTTACATCTATGCAAGGAAAACTGCGAGGCCAGAGCCCAATAAAGAGCAGCCGATTTTTGTCCCCGATGCCCGTGGAACGTGGCCACGGCGGGATCTCGGTCATCCATAAAGGCAGTCGCCGCCTGCATCGCTCTTCGTTCATGTATAGACGAAAATCAATGCACTGCCATTGAAATTCCGATGGGATGGCCTGCATTTGGGCGCCTCCTGACCGAGCCACAAGGCGATGCGTGCCGGAAAAAAGGCCGCATCCCATCGATGAACGTCACGATAGTGAATAGAATAGGATCTATGCGAAAAGCGAGAATTCGGGGAATAGAAAATGACAGGTGATGAAGGCCGGCAGATCGACGCGCGTTATCTACTTCGGCATGCCACGCTGCGACAGATCGAGATTGTCGAGGCAGTCGCCCGACTGGGGAGCTTCACGCGGGCGGCCGAGGAATTGTTCCTCACCCAGCCAACCGTGTCCGCCCAGGTAAAAAGCCTTTCGGAAACAGTTGGCATGCCGCTGTTTGAACAGATCGGCCGCAAGATCTACCTGACGGAGGTGGGCAATCTCGTCGCCCGCGGTTGTCGCGACGTGATCGATGCCCTGTCGAACCTCGAGATGTCGCTCAATGACCTCAAAGGACTCAAGAAGGGCCGGCTGCGCCTCTCGGTTATCACCACAGCCAAGTATTTTGCCCCGCTCGCCCTCGGGGATTTCGCCAAACAGTTCCCCGACATCGAGATGGAATTGAAGGTCTCCAACCGGGACACGCTCCTCAAGCGGATCGAGGAAAATCTCTCGGACCTCTACATCACCGGTCACGTGCCCGACAGTGGGCTCGGTCTGGAGATGATCCCGTTCGCACCTAATCCGCTGGTGGTCATCGCACACCGTGACCATCCGCTCGCCCGCGAACGGAACATTTCACTCCAGCGCATCGCCGAGGAACCATTCATCATGCGCGAGCCGGGCTCCGGCATCCGGCACAAGGTCGAAGAACACTTTGCCCAGCACGGACTCCGCCTCAAGCAACGTCTGGTGCTGGAAGGCAACGAGTCGATCAAACATGCCGTGGTGGGACAACTGGGCATCTCCGTGGTCTCCGAGCATGCGCTCAACCTGGAAAGCGAAGCTGGCCCACTGGTCAAGCTCGACGTCGAGGGCTTCCCTCTGGAGCGTTACTGGAACATCGTCTACCCGCGCGGTAAGGCCCTCTCGGTCATCGCCCGCGAATTCCTCGCCTTTCTCAAGGAACACGGCGGAGACTACCTCAAGATCGGCTGAGCGGCGCCGCCCCGATCCGGTGGCCGGGTCGTATGGCTGCCATAAGGTATCCCGATTCCTCCCTGCTCCTGGCTGATGGTAGAATCGTTGTCAATCGACCTTTGCTGATACATCAATCGCCGCCGGCGCCAAGGCCCTCTGCCCGATGATCGAACTCCGGACATACGTCTTCATCGACTCGCTTCAGCCACAAGTGGCTGAATACATGGCGACGGTGTCCCAGGGTTTCCTGCCGATTCCGGGAGACGCCTGTCTGTGGGTCGAAGTCTCGCCGGGGATGGCCGTCCACCGGTTGACCGATATCGCGCTCAAGTCCTCCAGCGTCCGACTCGCCCAGCAGGTGGTCGAGCGCGCCTTCGGCTCGATGGTCATTCACCACCGCGTCCAGAGCGACGTCGTCCAGGCCGGCGACACCATCCTCGACTACCTCCGGCAAGAGCAAACCGCGCGACAGCCCTGCGAGATCGCCTGGCAGGAAATCATCACGGGCATGACGCCGGACCACACCGTCCTGATCAACCGTCAGAACCGGCGCGGCAACATGATCCTCCCCGACCAGAGCATGTTCATTCTCGAGGTCGAACCCGCCGGCTACATCGTCTACGCTGCCAATCAGGCCGAGAAGGCCGCCAACATTTCGCTCATCGACGTCCGCGCCGTGGGCAAGTACGGCCGACTGACCATTGCCGGCAGCGAGGGGAACGTCGAAGAGGCGGCCCGTGCCGCCATCGCCGCGATCAAGAATCCCGCTTATACTTAAGCCCATGCATCGCAACGACCTCCTCGACCAGCTCGACCATTACGAGACACGCCACCTCGACGAGGCGGCCTTCGTCCAGCGCGCGCGCCAATTCGTCGCCGCCCACCCGGACACCTTTTACCGCGAACACTTGCCGGCACACGTCTCCGCCTCCACCTGGGTGGTCAATCCGGCGCGCACCGCGGTGCTGCTGATGCATCACCGCAAGCTCGATTGCTGGCTGCAGCCCGGCGGCCATGCCGACGGCGACACCGATATGCGCATGGTCGCGCTCAAGGAGTGCGCCGAAGAGACCGGCGTCGCCCCCGAACACATCCGCCTGGTCAGTGAAGGGATCTTCGACGTCGATATCCACGCCACCCAGGAGCCGCACCCGGACGCCCAGCCCCACGAACATATCGACATCCGCTACCTGGTCGAGATCGACGACCAGACGCCGGTACCCGGCAACGAGGAATCCTTCGAGCTCCGCTGGATCCCCCTCCCTCTCGTGGCCCGCTACAACAACAGCCGGTCCACCCTTCGCATGGTCGACAAGACGCGAAAAATGCGCTGATCACCTGCGGCAGATCGGTGTCGCCATCACGCACAACGCAAGACGGCGCGGGAATTTCCCGCGCCGTCTTGCGTTGTGCCGGTCAGTCAGGCGCCGACTCAGGTTGGCGGCATCAGAGAGGAATGATGATGCACGATCACCCACCGACCATTGCGGTGCTCGTAGACAAAGGTATAGCGGGCCGGAACGTCCACGGTCTCCTCACCGTCGGTGACACGAAAGGTATACGTGCCGGCGTCGGTGAGCTTGTTGCAGCCCAGCTTCACGTTGCGCGTGTCGACGAAGCCAACCGGATTCTTCTCGAGGAAATGCTCGAAATAATCGCGGATTTCGTCGTGGCCGGTACGCGGCACGTTGGAAACCGTCGGCAGCAGCACGGCGTCGTCCGCATAACGCAGGGCAACCTTCTCGGCGTCACCGGTCTGCAGCGCTCGATTCCATCCTTCGAAAAGCTGCTCCGCCAGAAGACGAGTGGCCGGAGCACAGGCCTCACAACTCTCGTTCGCCGGGACGTCAAACGCCATGCCGGCCAGAGGCATGCCCGTTCCAGTGACCGGGTAGCTTGTCTCTCGTTGAGACGCTCCGAGGCTTAGCTTGTGCCGGGGCGCGGCATCCGCGTCGATGAATTGAGTACCGCTGATGTGCGGATGGCTGGATGTGGTCACGTATCAGATCTCCGGGTTCGCCTGCATCAGGCCAGATTGGGCCTCATTGTAAGGATGGGGCGTGATGATGTCATTTTCCCGCATCGCCCCTCAGGCGGTTGTCGCCCCGGGAAACTCACCCAGCATGAGGAATTCCACCAACGCCTGCTGGGTGTACATCCGAGCCTCGGCCTCGTCCCAGACCACGCTCTGCGACCCGTCGATCACGTCGGCAGTGACTTCCTCGCCGCGGTGGGCCGGAAGGCAGTGCATGAACAGCGCGTCCTGCTGGGCCCGCCCCATCAGATCGGCATTGATCTGGTAGCCGTGGAAATCGCGCAGACGGCGCTGGCGCTCTTCTTCCTGCCCCATGGAGGCCCAGACATCGGTGACCACCAGATCCGCGCCCTGCACGGCCTCGGCAGCCGTTTCCACCAGGCGAACTCGATCTCCGGCAGCCTCGACGATCTCCGTGTCCGGCTCGTAGCCGCACGGAGCGGCGACCGTCAGCTCGAAGTCGAACATGCGAGCCGCGTTAATGTATGAATGGCACATGTTGAAGCCGTCACCGACCCAGGCCACCCGCTTGCCGGCGATCGATCCGCGGTGGCGCTGGTAGGTGTAGATATCGGCGAGCAACTGGCAGGGGTGGCTGCGGTCGGTCAGTGCGTTGATCACCGGCACGCGGCTGTTCTCGGCGAATGTCTCGAGCATGCCGTGGTCGTTGGCGCGGATCATGATGGCATCGACCATGCGCGACATGACACGCGCCGAATCCTCGATCGGCTCACCCCGCCCGAGTTGCGTGTCGCGCGGCGAGAGGAAGATCGCCGAGCCGCCGAGTTGGGCCATGCCCGATTCGAACGACAGCCGCGTGCGGGTCGAAGCCTTCTCGAAGATCATGCCGAGTACGCGCCGCGATAGCGTGTCGGGCCGCTCGCCGCGCTCACGCGCAGTCTGAAGCTGACCCGCGCGCTCGAACAGGGCGCGGTACTCGTCAGCGGTGAGGTCGAAAAGACTCAGGAAGTGGCGTGTGGACATAGTCATGCACTTTCAATTGCGGCGGAGGCCCGCGGCGGCGGGCCGCGAGCCGGTTATCCGGCAGCCGGTGTCACGGCAGCCTCGTTGGAATCGAGCCAGGTGCGGATCACTGCTGTCAGGCGATCGGCGACCAGGTCGGTCTGGGATTCGGTCAGGATCAGCGGGGGCAACAACCGCACGACCGAGCCGGCGGTCACGTTGATCAGCAGCCCTTCGGCCAGCGCCAGAGAGACCAGTGCGCCGCAGGGGCGATCCAATTCGATACCGATCATCAGCCCGCGGCCACGCACTTCGCGGCATGCCGGCACGTCAACCAGCCCCGCACGGATCCTGTCTGCCATGTGTTCGCCCAGTGACTCGGCGCGGGCCACCAGTCCGTCCCGCTCCATCACGTCCAGCACCGCGCAGGCGGCCCGGCAGACCAGCGGGTTGCCGCCGAAGGTCGAGCCGTGGCTGCCGGGAGCGAACAGGTCGGTGGCACGCCCAGCCGTCAGGCAGGCCCCGATGGGCACGCCATTGCCCAGCCCTTTCGCCAGGCTCATCACGTCGGGCAGCACGTCGGCCTCATGCTGGAAGCCGAACCAGCGGCCGGTGCGCCCGATGCCGGTCTGCACTTCGTCGACCATCATCAGCCAGTCGTGCTGATCGCAGAGCTCGCGCACGGCGCGCAGGTAACCCGAAGGCGCCGGACGCACACCGCCCTCGCCCTGCACGGGCTCGAGCAACACGGCGACGATCTCCTCGTCGCTGGCCGCGTGGCGCAGGGCCTCGGCATCGCCATAGGGCAGACGCACGAATCCGTCCAGGAGCGGCTCGAAGCCCTGCTGAATGGCGGCGTTTCCCGTGGCCGCCAGTGCGGCCAGGGTGCGGCCATGAAAGCTGTGCTCCATCACCGCGATCTTCGGATTGGCCACCTCGCGGCGACGGCCATGCAGGCGCGCGAGCTTGATCGCCGCCTCGTTGGCTTCCGAACCGGAGTTGCCGAAGAAGACCTTCTGCATGCCGGAAATCGAGACGAGGCGCTCCCCCAGCCGTTCCTGCCACGGAATTCCGTAGAGGTTGGATGTGTGCACGAGGGTGCGGACCTGATCGCATACCGCCTCGGCGACATCGGGATGGGCATGACCCAGTCCGGTCACCGCGATGCCGCTGACGGCGTCGAGATACTGCACGCCGGACTCGTCCCAGAGATAAGGACCCTCGCCGCGGGAGAACCGGACCGACTGGCGATTGTAGGTGGGCAGCAGAAACTCGCTCACGGTACTCCTCGACGCATAACGCCCCGATTCCGGGGCGATACAAAACCAAAAATGCGCTCCCCGAGACGACGAGCGCACTGAACAATTCACGGTATTTCAAGCCCGCTCGACGACCACTACCGATCGGAAGGGCAAGTTCCCGAGGATAGCACGGATTGGCAAGATCCCGACAAGCCCCGCTCCGCGCGACACGGCAACCGCGCCGGGGCTGCACCCAGCACACCGCTTGGGCGACGGCATGCTAGGCTTGCCCGCCACCTCAGCTCCATGATTTTGATGACAGATCGCCCATGACCACCGACCAGCCGCACACACAGATTCTCGCCCCCCGCTGGCTCATCCCGGTCGCCCCGCGCGACGAGGTACTCGAGCACCACGCCGTGGTGATTACCGATGGCGTGATCGAGGCCATTCTGCCGCTCGACGAGGCGCGTACGCGCCGGGAAACATCGGGCCGACCGGTCGACTGGATCGACTTGCCGGATCACGCCCTGATTCCCGGCCTGGTCAACGGCCACACCCATGCAGCGATGAGCCTGATGCGCGGTCTGGCAGACGACCTGCCCCTGATGACCTGGTTGCAGGAACACATCTGGCCGGTGGAAGAGCAGATGCTCGGCCATCACTTCGTCCGCGACGGCACCCTGCTGGCGGCACTGGAAATGCTACGCGGCGGCACCACCTGTCTAGCCGACATGTATTTCTTCCCCGAGGCGGCCATCGAGGCGGTCCAGACTGCCGGGCTGCGCGGCGTCTTCGGCATCGTGGTGATCGACGCGGCCAATGCCTGGTCGGCGAATGCCGAGGAGGCCTTAAGTCAAGGCATCGCCCTGATCAACGACTACCGACATCACTCCCGCATTGACTTCGCGCTGGCCCCGCACGCGCCCTACACGGTCGGCGACACCTCCCTGACCCGGGTGCGCACCATCAGTGATCAGCTCGATTTGCCCGTGCACATGCACGTCCACGAGACGGCACAGGAGGTGGAAAGCGCGTTGACCGAAAGGGGCGAGCGCCCCCTGACCCGACTCGATCGACTGGGGCTGATCAACGAGCGGCTGGTCGCCGTCCACATGACACAACTCACCGAGGCCGAAATCGGCCGATTGGCGCAGACCGGCACCCACGTGCTGCACTCGCCGCAATCAAACCTCAAACTGGCCTCGGGCTTCTGCCCGGTGGCCAGGCTGCTGGAGTCCGGTGTCAACGTCGGCCTGGGAACGGACGGCGCGGCGAGCAACAACGACCTGGACATGTTCGACGAAATGCGTACCGCGGCACTCATCGCCAAGCCGGTCGCCGGCGACGCGGCCGCCGTGAGCGCCCACCAGGCCCTACACATGGCCACGATGGGAGGCGCACGCGCCTTCGGCCTGGATGACCGCATCGGTTCGATCGAGACGGGCAAGCGCGCGGATCTCGTGGCGGTGAATCTCGACGAGGCGGAAACCCAGCCGGTCTACGATCCCGTCTCCACCCTCGTCTACAGCGCCTCGCGTCGGCAGGTCAGCGACGTCTGGGTCGACGGCCAACCCCTCCTGCGTCACGGGCGGTTGCGTCACCTCGACAGCCGGGCGATCATCGACCAAGCCAATGCCTGGCGTGAGCCGATACTTCACGCCAAGGCCCGCCTATAACCCCGTCGCCAGAAGCCCAGCCATGAACACCACCTCTGCCCGGACGACCGAGACCGAATCCAGCGCCTCGCCGGACGAACTGGCGCATTTCAACCAGCTCGCCCGCCAATGGTGGGATGCCGAGGGGCCATTTGCCGCCCTGCACGCGATCAACCCGCTGCGCATGGCCTTCATCGAGCAGCACAGCAATCCCGGCGATCAGAACGTGCTCGACGTGGGCTGTGGCGGAGGCATCCTGGCCGAATCCCTCGCCCGCAGCGGGGCGCGGGTCACCGCGCTGGACCTGGCAGAGGAAGTCATCGCGGTGGCACGGGATCATGCCCCCGACTACCTGGATATCGACTACCGGGTCGCCGACATCACGCGCTTCGCCCCGGAACATACCGGCACCTTCGACGTGGTCACCTGCATGGAGATGCTCGAACATGTCGAGTCCCCCGAGGCAATCGTGGCGGCCCTGGCCGAGGCCGTGCGCCCCGGGGGCCACGTGTTCCTGTCAACGCTCAACCGCAACCCCAAGTCCTGGCTGCTCGGCATCGTTGCGGCGGAATATCTTCTCAAGATGGTGCCCCGCGGCACCCACGACCATCGCCGTTTCATTCGACCCGGCGAACTGGCCGGCATGGGCCGGCGAGCCGGTCTGAAACCGATCGCCTCGACGGGCATAGTCTACAACCCGCTGACCCGCGCATTCTTGCTCAACGATCGCGACCTGGACGTCAACTACCTGATGGCCTTCGTGAAGGAATGACACCCATGCCCGCCCTCTGCTCCCCCCACGCCATCCTGTTCGATCTCGACGGCACCCTGCTGGACACCGCCCCCGACATGGCGGCCGCCCTCAACTGCCTGCGTATCGAAGGGGGCCTCGAGCCGATGGAACTGGCGGCCATCCGGCCCAACGTCTCCAACGGCGCACGCGGCCTGCTGGGGATCGGTCTGCAGGTCACGCCGGCGCACACCGAGTACGATCGCTTGCGCGAGCGCTTCCTCGCCGTCTACGGGGAGAACCTGGCCGTACACACCCGGCTTTTCCACGGGCTCGAGGATCTGCTCGACATGCTCGGGGAGCGCGGCATTCCCTGGGGCGTGGTCACCAACAAGCCCAGCGAGCTGACGCATCGGCTGCTCGACGCCCTGGCCATAAAGCCGGACGTGGTGGTCTGCGGCGACGACTTGAGCCGGGCCAAGCCTCACCCCGATCCGCTCTGGTTCGCTGCCGGCAAGCTGCGGCTGGCAACGGAGAACATCTGGTATGTGGGCGATCACGAACGGGACATCATCGCCGGCAATGCAGCTCACATGCCTACCATCGCGGGGCGTTGGGGCTATCTGGATGGCGAGCGCCCCATCGAGGACTGGGGAGCGACGGTGGTGATCGACCATCCCGAGGACATCGCCGGCCTGTTGCAGCCGGCCGATCAACACGAGGCAAGCAGCTGAGATGATCACCCGTATTGCTTCCCTGCTCGCCTGGCCCGTCGAGGCGCGACTGCGCAATGCTGCGCTGGCACCGGTGACCGAACCGGCCAACCTGGGCGACCTGATCGCCCACTACCGGGCCCGGCTACCCACCTTCCGCCCGAAGTGGTTCGATCGACTCAACCCGACCGATCAGGCCCGTGTCGACGGGCTGATCACCGCCGTGCTGATGGTCGACGGTTGGCTGGATGCCCACGCCGACTGGCAAGCCGGACGCGCGATGCGCTTGCCGGCCGACGCACTCGCCGAGATGCGGGTGACCGAGGCGCATTGGCGCGAAAAACGGGTGGACTTCGCCTTCCGGCGTTTCAACGAGCACTTCGCACGCCAGATACGGGGCGTGCTCCAGGGGGCCGCGCCCCTGGGGCGCCCTTGGCTGGGAGGCTGGCGCTACCGCCTGATGGTCGCGCGGGTCGAACAGATCCTGCGCGAACGGCAAGTCGAACCGGCACTCTGGTTTGGCACCCAACCACGGCGTGGCTGGTTGAATCGACCAATGGCCTGGTCGCGCATTGCCTGGCGGGTACTTACCCGGCGCGGCTGACAAGCCAGGCGTGGCCGGGCGCGGGAATAGCTCATAGCCGGAAGCGGGACACCTGTCGGGCGAGGCGGTCGGCCTCCTCGTTGACGGACTCCACCGTGGAACTGGCCGACTCCATCTCCTCGGCATTGCGCTCGACCACCTCCAGCAGGCTGTTGAGATCCTCGGTCAACCGGGCAATGGTCGATTGATGACGCTGACCATGGCCGGCGGCCTCCTCGGTCAGTGCCACGGTATCCGCCACGGATTCCAGCATGCCCGCCAGCCCGGTGGAGGCCACCTGCAGCGAATGCTCGGCATCACCGGAAAACCGGCTGACCTCGCGCATCTTCTCGTCCGCCGCGGTCACGTCCTGCCCCAGCGTTTCCATCACCGCGCTGATCTCGCTTGCCGCCTCGCCACTGCGCCCGGCGAGCTTTCGCACCTCGTCGGCGACCACGGCGAACCCCCGGCCATGCTCCCCGGCCCGGGCCGATTCGATCGCCGCGTTGAGCGCCAGCAGGTTGGTCTGCTCGGCCACCGCGTTGATGGTCTCGGTCATGCCGGTAATCCTGTCACGCGCAGCCACCAGCGAATGGATACGCTGGGCGATCTCGCCCACGCGGGCTTGGGCCTGACCGATCGAATCCACGCTCTCGCCTACTTGCTGGCGGGTCTGTTCCGCGCGCCCCTGCATTTCCTCGGCCTGGGCCCCGGCCCCGTTCACCGCATCGGCCAGGCGTTCGCCCCCCTCGGCCACCTCACGGGCCTCATCCAACGTGCGCTCGCGCTGCGCCTGAACCCGCCCCTGGGCGCTGAGCACCGTCGAGACGCTGTCACTCAAGGAACTTGCGGCCGTGTTGAGTGCACGGCTGCTGCGATTGACGTCGGCAAGCTGCTCATGGAGCTGATCAATCATGGCGTTCACGCTGTCGACGATCTCGCCAAGTGCATCGTGGCTGACGATGTTGCACTTCTCGGTAAGGTTGCCTTGGCGCACCTCGGAGGCGACCCGCGCCAGCGCGCTCATTCGACGCAAGAGGACCACATGGGCCAACCCGTAATTGACGAAACCGACCGTCAGGCCGGCCCCCAGGCAGCCGAACACGAACCAGCCGAGCATTCCCTCGCGGAATTCGACGAAAAAGGCCGCAAATACCGGGAAGATGGCGCCCATGACGACGCCCATCCCGACAAAGGACCATTTCAAGCGGCGCAGGATGCTGATTGTCTTCATGAACGAGTGACCTTTGCTGAAGGGACCGACCGCGGCCCGCATGCGAATGAATCGACGCCCGGTTTGTCGGCCGCCGTCCGGATTTCTTTAGCTTTACTGGGCCGGCTCGCCAACGGCATTGCTGATATGATCGCGCCCATGAATGCCCAGCAGAAAACCGACCCGGTCGACCCGCGTCTGCCGGACGCCGAATGCGAGCGCCTCGCCCGCCCGGTCGGCAGTGCGTTTCGCCTCGCCAGTCTCAAACTGCCTCCCGTCGAACAACGTGCCATCACCGCGTTGCGGGCGCTGGATATTTCCTTGGCCGAGTTCAGCGAAAGCATCAGCGAGCCGCAAGTGGCCATGGCCAAGCTCGACTGGTGGCGCGAGGCCCTGCTGCGGATGACCGAGGGGCATGCGGAGCACCCCGTCGTCCAGTCGCTGCTGGCCGCACTGCAGGAACTGGGCCTGGAGCAGGAGGCCCGGGATGCCGAGTCGATGTTGATCGCGCACCTAGAGGACCGTCTCGGCGCCACCCGCATCGAGCTCGAGTACGAGGGATTTGACGCCGAGCAGGATCTCGAGGCCTTTCTCGATGCCCGCTACGGGAGCGTCTTCGCCCTGTACGCCCGCATTCTCGGGGCCGACGATACCACTCGCCAGGCGGCCCGCAACCTGGGATGCTGGCATGGGAGGCTGGAGCGGGCCCGCTTGCTGGGTCGACATGCGCGAGCCGGCCGGGTCTATCTGCCGGCCGAACGCCTGCGTGCCCATGGACTGGACGAGGCCGACCTCTATCGCCCCGCCGCCCCGACAGCGCGCGAGGCGTTGTTTCGCGAGGAACTCGAGCGCATCTCGTCCGGTCTGGCCGAATGGCAAGCGCCGACGCGCCCGCACCGCCTGTTCCGCATCCTGCGGGCGATCGATCGCGACCACCTGCGGCTAATGCGGGCCACTCCCGAAAAACTGACCGACGCCCGGGTGGAAGTCAGCCCGTTGCGGCGCTGGTGGCTCGCCTGGCGTGCCGCTTGGTAATTCCGCCGACACCACTCCGACCCATGCCCGACAGGACTCCTTCATGAGCCACGCCTCTCCCGACACGTCCTTCACCGGCCAAGTGGTGCTGATCAACGGTGCCACTGGCGCGCTCGGCACCGCCACCGCACAGACCCTGGCCGCCCGCGGGGCCAGCCTGATCCTGCTGGGCCGAAAGCTCGACGCCCTCGAACGGCTTGCCGACGACATCAATGCGCGCGTGCTGCCCGAACTGCCCGCGGCCGATCGCGGCGAACCGCCACTGATTCAACCGGTCGATTTCTCCGGCGCGGCCCCGGAGGATTACGAGCAACTGGTCGCGGGCATCGAGGCTGAATTCGGTCGACTCGACCTGCTGGTGCATGCCATGGGGAGCGCCGGTGAGCTCGCGCCGCTGGCCCAGTCGGACCTGATGAAGTTTCAGGAAAGCCTGCACGTCAATCTGACCGCGCCGTTCGCCCTGACCCGCCGCGCCTGGCCGCTGTTGGAACAATCCAGCAATCCCCGCGTGCTGTTCTTCACCGATCGCGGCACGGCGGCCTTCGGCAATGCCTATACCATCGCTCACGCCGGATTGGCGCAGATGATCCGCCAGTGGGCCGAGGAATCCCCCCAGACCTGGATCGCGGGGTTCGACCCCGGGGCCGTCAACAGCCACTCGCGCCATACGCGCTTTCCGGGCGAAACCGCCGAGGACCGCCAATCGCCTTGTTCGGTCATGCCGGCGCTACTCGATTGGCTGGCGCAAGGGGAAAGCGGCGCCATCCGGCGGCTGTAGCAGCCATGGCGGCATGCGCGGGGGCATGCCTCGGACCCTTGTGCCGCTGATCGGAAGGGGCTCAGCCAGTGACCTGTCTCTGGCCGAACTCACAGCGCTCCAGCAAAGGGCAGCCTTCACACATCGGGCGCACCCGGCAGTGGGCCTTGGCGTGTTCGACCACCAAACCGTGCCAACGAGCCAGTGTCAACGCCGTCGGTGTCGGCGTGTGGGCCAACAAGGCTGCCGCCAGGGCGTCGTAGGGCATGGCGGCGAGGCGGGCAAACCCCAGCCGCTCCATCAGCCGGCGCGTGTAGGCATCGATCACCCAGACCGGTCGCTCGAAGCCATACAAAAGAATGTCGTCGGCCGTCTCGCGCCCCACCCCGTGGATGGCCAGCAGCCAGGCACGCAGTGACCACGTTTCCATGTCCGCCAGCGCCCGGTAGCCGCCGGCCTCGATCCAGGCGGCCGCCAGACTCTTGAGCCGCCGGGTCTTGATCCGATAGAACCCCGAGGGACGAATCAACTCGGCGAGCGTATCGTCCGCCAGCGCATCGATTACCTCGACATCCAGGGCCTGCGCACGCTCCAGGTTGGCAAGTGCTTTTTCCACGTTGCGCCAATTGGTGTTCTGGGTGAGTACGGCGCCGATGGCGATCTCGAAGACGCGACCGGCAGGGTCCTGCGCATAGCCGGCCGGCCACCACGGCATGTCGGCAGGATGGTGGGCGTCGATGTGCCCGGCGTAGGCATCGACCAGCCGTGGTTCCACCCAGTCGAGGCAGGAGGCCAGGGAAATAGCCTGGGATGTGGCCAGGGATTCAGAGATGATGGGTTCGGGCGGAACCCTTCCTTTCGATCTTCGATGCACTATGTTCCTCTCTGAAGCGGACCGTCACGACGGCCGACTCGATTCAAGACAAACCGACCGCGGAGGATCGTCTCACCATGAGCCAAGTCGATGAAGCCATCTTTGCCGCCGGCTGTTTCTGGGGCGTGGAAGACCGCTTTAGCCAGCTTCCCGGCGTGATCGAGGTGACCTCCGGCTATACCGGTGGCCAGGTCGATCATCCCGACTACCGTCAGGTCTGCAGCGGGGAGACCGGCCATGCAGAGGCCGTTCTGGTTCGGTTCGATCCCGAGCGGATCGACTACGCCGACCTGCTGCGGGCCTTCTTCGCCATGCATGACCCGACCACTCCGAACCGGCAAGGCCCGGATGTGGGCACGCAATATCGCTCCGCCATCTTCTACCACGACCAGGCACAACGCGAAGTTGCGGAACGTGTGCTCGCCGAGCACCAGCAATCCCTGACCAGCCCCATCGTGACCGAGATCACCCCAGCGGCCACCTTCTGGCCGGCCGAGGATTATCACCAGCGATATCTGGAAAAACGGCGCGCCGGTGCTTTGTAAGCATCGTGCCCCTCATTCCGTCACAAGGAGAAAACGATGATGGATACCCCGTATGGTGGCCTGCTGGGCCTGATCATCCTGTTTTTGGACATCTACGCGATCATCAAGGTGGCGCAGAGCCGCGCATCGGCCGGGATCAAGGCCTTGTGGATCGTGATCATCCTGTTCCTGCCAATACTCGGCCTGATCGTCTGGTGGCTGTTCGGCCCGAAGGGCTGACCGCGGCCGAGACATGACGGCGGTCACCACCAAGCGGACGCGGGACCCGGTCGACAAGAACGATGGCTATCGCGTGCTCGCCGATCGACTCTGGCCCCGCGGGGTGCGCAAACAGGATCTCGTGCACGACGAATGGCTCAAGCGGGTGGCGCCCTCCGGGGCGCTACGCCGCTGGTTCGGGCATGATCCGGAGCGGTTCGAGGCCTTCGGCAAACGCTACCGCCAGGAGCTGGAAGGCAACGAGGAACTTGAACGGCTGGTCGAGATCGCCGCCGAGCGGCCCGTCACCCTGCTCTATGACGCCCGCGACCGGGAACATAACCATGCCCGCGTGCTGGCTGACTGCATTCGGGAGCGTTTGAACCAGGCCACTTGATCAGCATGATCAGCCGCGCATGCCGATCCCCTTGCGGAACAGGCGCAGCACGTAGAGGTACGCGAGCACGATCCCGACGGCAAGGATGGCATAGGTACTCCACACCGGCACGTCCGAGATGCCCAACATGGCGTAGCGAAAGCCGTTGATGATGTAGAGGATCGGATTATAGAGCGAAGCCTGCTGCCAGAAGTCCGACAACATGTTGATCGAATAGAACACCCCGCCGAGATAGGTCAGCGGCGTGAGCACGAAGGTCGGCACGATTGAGATGTGGTCGAAGTGTGTGGCGTAAACGGCGTTGATCAGCCCACCCAGGGCGAACAGAATCGAGGTCATCAGCGCCACGCCGAACAGGTTGAGTACGCTGTGGACCGAGAGTTCGGCGAACAGCAGCGCCACCAGGGTGACCGCCCCGCCCACGGTCAGACCGCGGGCCACCCCGCCGGCGACGTAGCCGACGATGATCAGCCAGCTGGGCATGGGCGAGACCAGCAGTTCCTCGACGTGCCGCGCGAACTTCGCGCCGAAGAACGAGGAGACCGAGTTGGCATAACTCTGCGTGATCACCGACATCAGGATCAGGCCCGGCACCAGGTACTGGATGTAGGGCACCCCGTCGATGGTGCCGATGCGCGGGCCGATCAGGTGGCCGAACACCACGAAGTACAGCGCGGTCATGATCATCGGCGGCAGCACGGTCTGCACCCAGATGCGGCCGAAGCGCAGGACCTCGCGGCTGAGCAGCATGATGAAGGCATTCCACGCTCCCCGTGGAGTCAGGCCGACCGCCTTCTCGCCCGGCCCCTGGTGGTCGAATGCATCGCTTTGCGAACGGATACTCATGAAGGTTCCTCGGCATTGATGGCGGCATCGTCGTCCTGCACCAGGCGCAGGAACAGCTCTTCGAGACGGTTGGTCTTGTTCTTCATGCGCTCGATCACGATCCCGTGACCGCGCAGCACGTCGAACACGCCGGTCAGTTCCTGCCCCCGGGTCAGATCGACCTCGATGGTTTCGTCATCGATCAAGCGCGATCCTTGTACCGGCATCTCGGGCAGGGATTGGACTGGATCGCGGCTGTAGAGCACGAAGGTCTCCTGGGAGAGCTTGCCGAGCAAGTGCCGCATCGAGGTGTGCTCGACGATCCGGCCCTCATTGATGATCGCGATATTGCGGCACAGCGCCTCGGCTTCCTCGAGGTAGTGCGTCGTCAGGATGATGGTGGTGCCCTGCTTATTGATCTGGGTGAGGAAGTCCCACATCCCGCGGCGCAATTCGATGTCGACTCCTGCGGTGGGCTCGTCGAGTATCAGCATGCGCGGGCCGTGTACCAGTGCGCGGGCGATCATCAATCGCCTCTTCATGCCACCGGACAGGGCGCGGGCCATTCCTTCGCGCTTGTCGTACAGCCCCAGCTGCTTGAGCAACTCGTGCGCGCGCTTCTTCGCCGCCTTGCGTGTCATGCCGTAGAAGCCACCCTGGTTGATGACGACTTCCTCAACCGGCTCGAACTGGTTGAAGTTGAACTCCTGGGGCACCACCCCGATCTGCGATTTCACCCAGGCGCGATCACGGTCGAGATCGTGTCCGAACACCCGCACCGTGCCCCGGGTCTTGTTGACCAGCGAACAGAGGATGCCGATGGTGGTCGACTTACCGGCGCCATTGGGCCCGAGGAGGGCGAAGAAGTCGCCTTCGGCGATGGCAAGCTCGATGCCCTTGAGGGCACGCGTGCCTCCCTCGTAAGTCTTTTCGAGCTCGTAGATTTCGACGGCGTTGCTCATAGGAATGCTCGAAGCCTTAATTTTCGAATGATCGCCCTTGCCGGTCAGCCATCAGATGAGGGCAAGTGCCAGTGATAGTGAATGCCCAGCCCCCGCACGAGCAGCGTGACGCCAAAGCCCAGAATCACAGCGGCGATCGGCCAGGCCAACCAGTGGGCGAATAGAACATAGACGACTCCGCCGGCCAAGGCGGCAGAAGCGTAGATCTCGCGATGGAGCAGCAAGGGTGGCTCGCCGGCAAGCACGTCGCGGATGAGCCCACCGAACGCGGCGGTCATGATGCCCATCATCACCGCGATCATGGGACTGGCATCCATCGACAGCGCGATCTGCGTCCCGATGACACAGAAGGCGGCCAGACCGACCGCATCGGCCCAGGGCAGCCAATTCGAACGGCGCTTGAACGGCTTGCTGACGTAAAAGGCAGCGATCGCCACCAGCGCGGTGATCACCAGGTATTCCCACTGGGTCAACCAGAAGACCGGCCGATCGAGCAGCAGGTCACGCAGCGTGCCGCCTCCGATACCGGTGACCGTGGCGAGGATCAAAAACCCCATCAGGTCCATGCGCTTGCGATCGGCCACCAGGGCGCCACTGACGGCGAAGACCGCCGTCCCGAAGTAATCCAGACCCTGCAGCAGCTCGCCGATCATGCCCTTTCCCCTTTGCTGCCCACCCCTCGTTGGGCAAGGCCGCAGAGGATAATCAGTCGGGCGCGACCATGAAAGTCCCAGCCTGTCTCCCAGACGGTCCCAGCCACCTCTCGCCTCGCCCGGCCCGGAAATATCCCGACCATTCTACTTGGAGGAATTGGTCGCGGCGAGGCGCTAGACTTTTTGCATCATTCACCGGCACAGCCGCGCACTGTCACCCAGGCCCATGACCCAGACCCCTGACACCCCGTTCGATCCCGAGTTGATCCGCCGCTACGACACCAGCGGGCCGCGGTACACCTCCTACCCCACCGCGGTGCAGTTTCACGACGGCTTTGGCGAGGCGGACTATCGCGCCGCGGCCGCGCGCTCGAACGCCATCGGCGGACCATTGTCGCTGTACGTGCACATCCCGTTCTGCGACACGGTCTGCTACTACTGCGCCTGCAACAAGGTGGTCACAAAGGATCGCGCCCGGGCCCGCCCGTATCTCGACGACGTCTACCGCGAGATGGCGCTGCAGGCCGAGCTGTTCGAGCCGGGCCGTCCCGTCGACCAGCTCCACTGGGGCGGTGGCACGCCGACCTTTCTCTCGCACGACGAGATGCGCGAGTTGATGACACGCACCGGCGAGCACTTCGCCTTGAAGACCGACGACAGCGGCGAGTACTCCATCGAGATCGATCCGCGGGAGGCCGATGCCGCCACCATCCGGCTGCTGCGCGAGATCGGCTTTAACCGCATCAGCCTCGGCGTGCAGGATTTCGATCCCGACGTGCAGCGGGCCGTCAACCGCATCCAGAGCTTCGAGGAGACCCGCGAGGTGGTTGAGACCGCCCGGGTCCAACGGTTCCATGGCGTGAGCATCGACCTGATCTATGGCCTGCCGGGCCAGAGCCGTGAGCGATTCACCAAGACGCTCGACCGGGTGATCGAACTCGACCCCGACCGCTTGTCGATCTTCAACTACGCCCACCTGCCGCAGCGCTTCAAGCCGCAACGCCGCATTGCCTCGGAGGATCTGCCCAGCGCAGCGGAAAAGCTCGACATCCTCGGCTCGACGATCGAATACCTGATTGGCGCCGGCTATGTCCTGATCGGCATGGACCATTTTGCCAAGCCCGACGATCCGCTGGCCCGGGCCCAGCGCGAAGGCACGCTGCACCGAAACTTCCAGGGCTACTCCACCCATGCCGAATGCGACATGGTGGCCATGGGCGCCTCGGCGATCAGCCAGGTGGGTGGCGCATTTAGCCAGAACGTCAAGGACCTGCTCAGCTATCACGACGCCCTGGTCCAGGGGCACCTGCCGATCGAAAAGGGTGTGGTGACCACCGAGGAAGATGCCCTGCGTCGCCACGTGATCATGGAACTGATCTCGCACTTCCGCATATCGATCCCGGCGGTGGAATCCCGTTTCGGCATCGATTTCGCGACGCACTTCGCCGATGCGCTATCCGAGCTGCAAGGCATGGCGGACGACAAGCTGGTGACCCTGACCCCGCAGGAGGTCATCGTCGAGCCGCGCGGGCGGCAACTGATCCGCAATATCTGCATGGCCTTCGACGAATATCACGGCTCGCTCGACGGCCAGCGTTTCTCCAAGGTGATCTGAGCAAACTCCCCCCGTAGCCATCGTGACCGGCCCCTTCGGGCACGCCTAGGTGCGTTCGGCCATCAGACACGGGCCGGTCATGATCAGATCCGCGAGATAGCCCAACACCGCTCCTGCTATCCACATCGAGCAGGTGGTCGACCTGCGGGCAACCCGCTGACATTCCATAACGTGAGTCGCTGACTCTAGGGAAACCCTTCACGAATGCCATACCGCTCTGCGCGCCTTGAGCCGGGCAGATGCAAGGCGCTCGTCCGCCGCGGAAGGGTCATTCCCTGTCCAAGGACGGCAACGCCGCAGATGTTCGGCTCAAGACGCGCCCTGCGGGGTCTGTCGAGCCGCCCGTGTTCCGCGTTACGCCGTCTTGACGTGGCCACCGGCACGCCAGCGACGACGCGCCTTGAGCACGAACGGCTCGCCAGGCCAGAGTGGCATGGCATTCGTGAAGGGTTTCCCTAGTCGTGAAAAATGAGCCGACATGGCAGGGAAATGACGCTGCAATCAGCGTCTGGGCGTCACTTTCGCGTCTTTTCGGCTAATGCCCCCGGGTTGAGCTTTCAATCCCATGCACTATAATGACTGCTCATTTATACGGACCTGAAAGCGGCTGGTAACTCAGTGCGAACAGGCGAAAAAGCATGACGATTCATTTTCGTGAACCGCGCCTCGAGGATGGGGGGCGGATTCACCAACTGATCCAGCGAGCGGGCACGCTCGACCTCAACTCGGCCTACCTCTACTTCCTGCTGGCAGACCATTTCCGCTCGACCTGCGCCATCGCGGAAAATGGCGACGACCTCGTTGGCTTCGTCACCGCCTACCGGCTGCCGGACAACCCCGATTCACTTTTTGTCTGGCAGATCGGCGTAGATGCCTCCGCTCGCGGCCAGGGCGTCGCCTCCCGTCTGCTCAAGACGCTGGAAGAACGCGACTGGTTCAGCGAGATCAAGCGCATCGAACTGACCATCGCCCCGGACAACCCGGCCTCCCAGGCCCTGTTCACCCGCTGGGCGGAAAAGCTGGGCTGCTCGATCCGCAGCGAGCCCTATCTCTCCAGCGAGCTTCTCGGCGAGGGTCACCAGCCGGAAGACCTCTACGTCATCGATCTCTGATCCACGCCGCCGCCCGCCATATCCCAAGTGGCCGGCGGCGCGTCGTGCGCCTATTATCTATTTCACTTTTCACGCTCAAGACGAGGACCTGTGATGAACATCGACCTGTTCGAGAAATACGAGTCCAACGTGCGCGGTTACATCCGCTCGTTCCCGACCATTTTCGTCAAATCCAAGAACGCCACCATGTGGGATCAGGATGGCACGCCCTTCATCGACTTCTTCGGTGGCGCGGGCTCCCTGAACTATGGTCACAATGACCCGGCCGTCAATCGGGCGATCATCGACTTCATCGAGCGTGACGGCGTCACCAATGCCCTCGACAAGGCGACCGATGCCAAGTACCTCTTCATCAAGAAACTGCAGGAAACCATCCTTCAGCCGCGCGGCCTGGACTACAAGATCCAATTCGTCGGCCCGACTGGCACCAACGCCGTCGAGACGGCCCTGAAGTTGGCCCGCAAGGTCAAGGAACGCTCCAAGATCGTCTCCTTTACCAACGCCTATCACGGTCACACCCTGGGCGCGCTGGCCGTCACCGGTAACGAGTTCTACCACGACGACTTCTACGGCGTGCCGCTGAACGTCACCAAGATGCCGTACGACAACTACTTCGACCCCACGGGCGAAGGCCAGATGGACAGCATCGACATGATGCGCCAGTACTACGAGGATGCCAGTTCGGGCTATGACCTGCCGGCCGGCATCGTCGTCGAGACCATCCAGGGCGAAGGCGGCATCAACGTGGCCTCCGTCGAGTGGCTCAAGAAGCTCGACAAGATGTGCAAGGACCTAGACATCCTGCTGATCGTCGACGACATCCAGGTGGGCAACGGCCGTACCGGTAACTTCTTCAGCTTCGAGCGCGCAGGCATCTATCCCGACATCGTCACCATCTCCAAGTCGATCGGCACCGGCCTGCCGATGGCCATCGTGCTGATGCGCCCGGAAATCGATCAGTGGTCGCCGGGCGAGCATACCGGCACGTTCCGCGGCAATTCGCTGGCCTTTATCGCCGGCGCCGCCGCACTGGAACGCTGGGACACCGACGAGTTCTCCAAGGAAGTGGTCGAAAAGGGCAAGAAGGTCGAGACCCGCTTCAAGGCGATTGCCGATCGCCACCCTGACCTGATCTCCGACGTGCGCGGCCTGGGCATGATCTGGGGCCTGCAATCCGACGAGGAGGACTTCTGCAACGAAGTCTCTGCAGAAGCGTTCAAGCGCGGCCTGCTGGCAGAGACGGCCGGCGCCGATGACCAGGTGATCAAGTTCCTCGCCCCGCTGACCATCAGCGAAGAGGAACTGGACCGGGGCCTTGAACTGCTCGACGAGTCCGTCGATGCCGCGGCAGCCGCTCGCAAGGGCTGATACCTGATCGACGACGCTCCGTCTTGCTGACGGAGCCATCAACCAGTTACGGAGTGAAAAATGCTCGTACGTTATCTTGACCGGGACATCCTCGGCACCGATCGCGAAGTCGAAGCGGAAAACGGCAATTGGGTCAGCCGCCGGCTGATCCTTGCCGACGACAAGGTGGGCTTCTCATACAACGACACGATCATCCGTGCCGGCACCGAGACCTTCATTCATTACGCCAACCACATCGAGGCGGTGTACTGCGTGGCCGGCAATGGCGAGATCCACGATATCGCCAATGACGTCACCTATCCGATTCGCGACGGCATGATGTATCTCCTCAACGATCCTGCGGCCGACAAGCACTACCTGCGCGGCGGCAGTGAGGACATGCGTTTGATCTGCGTGTTCAACCCGCCGCTGACCGGCCGGGAGGTCCACGACGAGAACGGCGTCTATCCGGTGCTGACCCCGGAAGACTGAAAATCCTGCCGCCATCATGGATGGCCCCGCGGACGAAAAAAACCGACAGCCGTGTCTGTCGGTTTTTTTGTGCTAGGCGAGTAACGAAATCAAACGATGTCGTGACAAGCCGACGCATGCGCCCTTATGCTGGTGCTGTTTTAAACGAGATTTTCTCCGGGCTCGAAACGCCGCTGGCGATTGATCTGCATGACCAGGACCCGCGCGCCCTCGGGATCACTCTCCCGCTTGGCCTCCGTGGTCTTGGTGACCAGCCCCTCGATGATTTGGCGGATACCGAGACTCTCGTCGGCATAGCGACGGATGAGGATCAACCGCGCGCCCTCGCCAGCCCAGGTCAGTGGCAACTGCTGGGTATACCGCGGCACGATGAGGGCCAGACGATCCTTGGCAAACCCATCCAGATAAACGCCCTCGAGAACACGACTACCCCGCTCATCCGGAGAGAAAATCCGGATCGTTTCGGCTTGAGAGCCTTGCCCATGCCGGCTGTCGAGACTTAAGTCATCGGCCCCACGTCTTTAAGATATTGTTCAGCGGCACGGATCTGTTCCTCGGAATACAGGCCTGTCGATTTCATCGTCTTAGTGGTTTCACCTTGTAAGGGCGTCCCTGCGATTCCCGGCCCATTCCCCTTGGCCAATAGGGCACTCTACCCCCATTGGCGCCGATTTTCTCCAGAGTTCTTTAATCAACAATGCCACGCAGTACGGCGGGTCGTTCGCTTGTACCGGGATGTAGGCTGGCGACAATGCTCCGGCCCAGCGCGCCCCTTAGCGGAGCCGAGCCCGCCAGATCGTGGGCCAGCGATTCGCCCGCTCGCCCCCCACACGGTCGGCGGTGATATGGATGGCGCCATCCCGATCGGTCCGGAAGACTTGCGCCCCGGCAGACCGCCATCGCGCCAGCACCTCGCCACGGGGGTGATCCCATCGATTGAGATAGCCGGCGCTGACCACCACGCTGGTCGCCTGGGTCGCTGCAATGAAGGTGGGGGTCGAGGAGGTCATCGAACCATGATGAGGCACCAGCACCACCTCGGCGGACAGGTCGGCATGCCGGGTCAGCCATTGTTCCGCCGCCGCCTCGACATCTCCCGTCAGCAGGACCGAGCCCGTCCTGCCGCTCACGCGCATGACGCAGGAACGGTCGTTGTCCGATCGCATCGGCGCCTGCAACAAGCGAAACGTCACGCCGTCGCGTTGCCATTCTTGGCCATGCGGGCATCCGACGACCTCTGTGGGAGCGACACCGAACCCGCCGCGCTCGGGGCCAATCACCGGCGTGGCGGGAAACCGATCCCGCACAGCAGGCAGCCCGCCGGCATGGTCCCCGGCGGAATGACTGACCACGATCCGGTCGAGCTCATGGACACCCTGCGCGCGCATGGCCGGCAGCACGATGGCCTTGCCCGTGTCGAATTGCCCCCATCGCGGCCCCGCATCATAGAGCAGATCATGGTGGGCCGTTCGCAGCAACACGGCCGCGCCCTGCCCCACGTCCAGCACCACGGCCTCGAACTGCCCGAAGCCAGGCCGCGCTGGCCCGAGCAAGACAGCCGGCAGCAGCAACACTAGTGCCAACGGCTTGCCCGGCCAGCCTCGCGGCATCAACAGCCAAACGGCGCCCAGCGCAAACAGCCCCATGGACATGCCCCCGGGCGCCGCGATGTTCGAATCGGGAAAGATGGCCACCAGCCAGTCAAGCACGACAAACAGCACTCGTCCCAGGTATTCGATCGCAAGCACCGGCGGGACCGCCAATAGCGGATTGATTGCCGCCATCGCCAGGGCGAACAGGGCCAATGGCGTGATCAGCATGGACACCAGTGGCACAGCCAGGAGATTGGCGGGCAAGGAGGCGAAGGCGACGCGATCGAACAACCCCCAAGTAAGCGGCAGCAGACCCAGCATCAGCAACCATTGCAGGCGGATCAATGCCCGCACGCCGAGCCACTGCGCCCGACTGCGCACTGCCAGGATAATCAGCAGCACGGCGGCAAACGACAACCAGAATCCCATATCCAGCGGCGCGAACGGATCGATCAGCAGCACCAGGACGAAGGCCAGCAGCCACAGATCAAGCAGACGCCAGCGCCTTTGGCCCAACACCCCGAGCAGCAGGATGGTCAACATCAGGGCCGCGCGCAGGGTGGGAATCGACAACCCCGCGATCAGCGCATATGCCCAGGCGGCCAGCACGGCCGCGACCGCGCCGACGCGTTGAGCCGGTATCCGCCCGCTGGCCGGATGGCGTCGCCACAGGCCCCGAAAAAGCAGGCCGGCCAAGGCGGCCATCATGCCCACGTGCAGCCCGGAGATGGCCAGCAGGTGGTTGGTGCCCGAGGCTAGCAGCACCTCCCATTGCTCCTGCTCGAGCTGATTGCGGTCGCCAATGGCCAATCCCTGCAACAGCCCGGGTGCCGCCGCCAGGCGCTCTGGGGCCATCGCGACCCGGGTGGCATGTTCCAGACCCGCCCGCAGGCGGGTCTGTGCCCCACCACGCAGACGTTCGATACTGGCCGTCAGACCAGGAGCCGAGCCGAGTGCAACGGGCTGCATCTCGCGCAGGTAGCCCGTGGACAGGATGCGATGGCGAAACAGCCAGCGACGGTAGTCGAAGCCACCGGGGTTGGCGTGGCCGCGCAGTGGCTTGAGCCGTGCCTGTAGTTGATAGCGGAAACCCGAGCGCAGCGGGGCACGCGCTTCGGCGGCCGTGTAGTCGCTGAGCTTGACCCGCCCTCCCCTGGGTAACTCGTCACAGACCCTGCGGGCGGCCGGGTGGTCGGTATCCACGGCCCAGGCTTGCACCAGCTCCAGGGAAAAGCGGCGCCGATCCGGCCGGTCATCCACCAGACCGCGCACCACGCCCTTGAGGTGGCAGTCGACCCGCTCGTCAAAGACCGGGGTGTCTGCCAGCACGGCATACGCCGGCAGCAAAGTGTGCAGGCCACCGGCCAGGCAGGCAAGCAACAAGGCCCACCGCCCCATGCCGATTCGCCAGCACAACAAGCTGCCCAACGGTAGCAGCCAGGCCAGCAAAAAAGCAGGAGCAGGGAAGGCCTGTATCAACCCGGTTGGCCAAAAGAGCGGCGCCATCCAGGGACTCGGTACGCCCTCGGCACCACCCGACCAGGGAAGCAGCCATGCGAGCAAGGCACCGGCCACCCAGGCCAGTGCGACCCAGCGAGCAAAGGCCGGCGAACGCACCGCCCGCCGATTAGTAAAAGAGGTCATCACGCCGCGTCCTTGCAGGCGGTAAACGAATGAATCCCCGGTGCCGTCCGGTTGATCCGGGCAATCCGGGGAGGCTAATCCGATCGGCCTCTTCCAGGGCATTCCTTGCCCTCGGCCGACTGGGTTAACATGTCGTCATGAATACTGTAACTGCACCGACGATCCATTGCATACCGGTCCTTTCGGACAACTACATCTGGCTGATCGAGGGCCAGGATGGCGCTACGGTGATCGTCGACATGGGCGAAGCCGGCCCGGTGATCGAGGCGGTCGAGGCCCGTGACCTCAAACCGGTCGCCACGGTCATCACTCATCACCATGCCGACCACGTGCAGGGGCTGGACACGCTGCTGGCGCGCTTTCCCATGCCGGTCTACGGCCCGGATAGCTGCCGGCGCTACGGGGTCGATCAGGTGGTTGGCGAGGCCGACAGCTTCGAGATCCGTGGCATGGGTCGCTTCGATGTGATGGCGACTCCCGGCCACACGCAGGACCACCTATCCTATGTGCTCGACAAGCACCTGTTCTGCGGCGACACGCTGTTCACGGGCGGTTGCGGCCGGCTGTTCGAGGGCACCGCCGCGCAGATGCTGCATTCGCTCGACCGGTTGGCGCTGCTCGACGATGCAACGCAGATCCACTGCGGTCACGAATACACCGCCGACAGCCTGCGCTTTGCCGCCCATGCCGAACCCGACAATGCCGACATCACCGCCCGTGTTCACCAGGTCGCCGAGAAGTGCGCCCACGACGAACCCACCGCCAGTGCCCCGCTAGCCCTGGAAAAGCAGACCAACCCCTTCCTGCGGGTTCGAGAGCCGGCCTTGCGCGCCGCGATCGAACAGTATGTCGGCCAGACACTGCCGGACGATACCGAGGCCTTCGCCATGTTGCGTCACTGGAAAGATGACTTCGACGGACTGGCACGCCTGTAGCCCGAGTCTCCCTGCCGCGAGATACCGCCTGGGCGACCACATTCAAGAATCGACGAAGCAGCCCATGAACCCACAGACCTCTTCCCCTTACGCCCCGCCGCTGGCCCGATGGATCGGCAGCCACCGGACCCTCACGCAGGCCGTGCTGCTGGTCACCGTCCTGCTCCTGCATGGTTGTGCCAGCGTAATTCCTCCGCAGACAGACAATGGCGCCCGGGACCGAGATGCCGCCGGCCGGGATTTCAGCCCGCTGCCAGCCATCAGCCGAGCGGACAAGCAGGGCGAGCGGGCCCGCGACCACCAGAAGGATCTGTGGGGTGCCGTGGCAACGCGATTCACCCTCCCCGTGCCGGATAACGAGCGTATCGATGCCGAAGTGGCCCGTTACAGCAAGCACCCAGACTACCTGCGCAAGGTGAGCGAGCGGGCCGAACCGTATCTCTACATGATCGTGGAGAAGCTCGAGGCCGCCAATCTGCCACTGGAGCTGACCCTGCTGCCGATCGTCGAGAGCGCCTACCTACCGGAAGCGCTGTCCTCGAGTTCGGCCGCCGGAATCTGGCAATTCATCCCGTCCACCGGCACCTACTACGGCCTGGAACGCGATGCCTTTTACGATGGTCGCCGCGACATCGAAGCGTCCACCGACGCGGCCGTGGCCTATTTCAGCGAGTTAAGGGGCATGTTCGACGAGGACTGGCCCACCATCATCGCCGCTTACAACGGTGGCCAGGGCACGCTCCTCAACGCCATTCGGCACAACGAGCGCCGCGGACAAGCGACCGACTTCTGGAGCCTCCGCCAGATTCGCAAGGAGACCCAGGACTATCCCGCGCGCTTGTTTGCCCTGGTGAAGATCTTCTCCGAGCCGGAAAAATACGGCTTCACCCCGCATGCGATCATCAACCGTCCGGCGCTCGCACAGGTCGAACTGGACCAGTCGATCAGCCTCGCCAAGCTTGCCGATCTCGCCGGCATGCCACACGAGGAGCTTTATCGTCTCAACCCGGGTTTCGGCCGATCAATCACGGGCGGGAAAGATCGCCAACTGCTGGTCCCCCATGAGGCCCGCGGGCGTTTCGACGTCGACACGCTCGACTCCGCAGCCGCCGAGGCCGAGGAATGGGGCCGCTACACCTTCGTCAAGGGCGACAGCTTCTACCGAGTCGCGCAACGTTATGGCAGTTCCGTGGACGAATTGCTTGCCATCAATCGGCGCCAGTCGGCCTTGGCCCGGCCGGGAGAGATGATCCTGGTACCCACCGGTCGGGTCGACCGTGCGGTGGCCAACGGCAATGCGCGTACACACACGGTCCAATCGGGCGAATCCCTCTGGTCGATCTCCCGGCAACATGGCATCAAGCTCGCCGAGCTGCGCCGGATGAACGCCTTCGGCGACAATCCGGTGCTGCGCCCGGGGGACAAGGTGGTCGTGGGCATAAAGGAAACCGCGACGGCGGCAACGACGCGCGAGGCCTCGAAGTACGTGGTCCAGTCCGGAGACACCCTGTGGCAGCTCGCCCGCCGTTTTTCGACCACGGTCGATGAACTGACCACGCTCAATCGCATCGGCCGCGACGTCGCCCTCCGGCCCGGCCAGGAACTGCTCGTCGCCAGCAACTAAAGAACCCCCTGTGAACGCTGGACGGGCGTCCGACGTTCACAGGGGGTGCATTACGCTTCGATTGGCCGGTCGAACCCGGCCGCTGCATTGCGGCTATTCGTCCGCCATTCCGATGCCCAACCAACGCTGCGTATTCTCGCGCGTGCGCGCTGCCATCTCGGGCAGGGTCTCGCCGCGAACGTCGGCCAGCATCTCAGCGACGTGACGAACCCGGATAGGGTTGTTGGACTTACCGCGGTACGGCACAGGGGAAAGGTAGGGTGAATCGGTCTCCACCAGCAGGCGGTCACCCGGCACCTTCTGCGCCACCTCTCGCAGGGCGGCGGCCGACTTGAAGGTGACGATGCCGGAAAACGAGATGTAGAAACCCAGATCCAGCGCCCGGCGAGCCGTCTCCCAGTCCTCGGCAAAGCAGTGCATCACGCCACCGCAATCCTCGGCATGCTCGCGTTCCAGCACATCCAGGGTGTCCCCCGGCGCCCCACGGGTGTGGATGATCACCGGCTTTTTCACGGCCTTGGCGGCCTCGATATGGGCGACGAAGCGATCGTGCTGCCAGCGCTCGCCCTGCTCGCAATGGAAGTAATCCAACCCGGTCTCGCCCAGCGCGACGATCGCCTCGGCGTGTCGGCCGTCGCGCACGGCCGCGACCAGGTCCTCGGCTGGGATCACGGTGCCTGCCTCGTCGGTGGGATGCAGGCCGTAGGAGAGATACACCTCGGGGCGGTCACCCGGCCGCTCGGAATTGTCGGCCAGATAGGGGGCGACCAGCTCGGTCATCGGCCCCCAGGAGGCCGGGGAGATCGCGACGCACAGCATCTGGGTGACCGACTCCAGGTAGGCCGTCTGCATGAATCGGTCGAAATCGTGGTCGAAGGCATCCAGCTCCACCCGATCCAGGTGGCAATGAGAGTCGAACAGTTGCATGACGTACCTGTGGAGTGGCGGTCACATGGTGTATGTCGGGGTTTCCTTTTCCAGGGCCCCGGCGAGATATGTCTCGATTTGCTGACGGGTGCGCCCCTGGTCCATTTGGCCGAATTGCACACCGATGCCGGCCGTTTTGCCGCTCTGCGCACCGGCCGGAGTGATCCACACCACCTTGGCTGCCACCGCGAGGCGCTCGGGGCTACCCATCAATGTCAGGGTGAGGAAGATCTCCTTGCCCATGGGTATCTGCGTGTGGCCGGGGATGAAGATCCCGCCATTCTTCACGAACGGCATGTAGGACTTGTAGAGCGTGTCCTTGTCCGGAATGTTGTGGTGGATCATGCCTCCACCCAGGCCGCCTCCTGCTTGCCGCACCGCTGACATGACGTGCTCCCTCGTGATCGGTTGACTGGACACAGTCTAACGGCATTGCGGGCCCGGCGCATACCGCTAGGGAAACGCTGCACGGTTCGATGGCGTCTCTGCGGGACCGCCAAGGGCCCAGATGCAAGGCGCAGTCCGCCGTGAAGGGCCGTCGCACTTCACAAGGAGCGCAACGCCGCAGGTGGGTCCTTGGCGGCCCGCCCGGACGGGGCTCGCGGGTTTGCCCGCACTCGGCGTTGCCGCCCCCTCGACGGGCCCGAGTCCTCGCGCTGGGCCCGTCTTCGGCCCGGCACCTTGATTACGAACAAATCCGCGAGCCCAGAGATGCCATCGAACCGTGCAGCGTTTCCCTGAGTCCCAGCCAGGATCAGACAATCGGTTCGAGACGTCGTGCCAACCGGGGATCCACCAGGTCGAGTGCCAGCTGCTCGACCGATAATTCCGGGTGCAACGGGTGGCCCGCCTCCACGGCAAAACGCACCAGCCGCGTCTGCACCGCCAGCCACTGGGCCGCATCATGGGCCTTGGCCAGTTGGTCGACGGCCGGCTCGAGTGCCTGCGGCAGGTCGCCCTCCAGCCCCGCCTGCCGGCGGGCCACCGCCGCCCAGAGGCGCAACAGCCAGCGTGCCAGCATCGGACGCGGCAACGCCAACCACGGCCCGATCATGCCCAAAGGATTGCCGCGGCGATTGCTCAATTCCACCCAGACCCCGGTTACGGCCTCCCAGTCGAATACCAGTTCGCCCTCCTCGACCCAACTGGGATCGTCGGCGAATGCCAGCAAGTTGGCATCTTCGGCAGTGCAGTTCAGGCTCTTACGCCACCATTCCGCCAGCTCGGACTGGCGGGGCTCACGCAGCCGCAAGCGCTGGAGACGCGAACGGATCGTCGGCAGCAGACGATCTATCTGCTCGACGGTGCAGAGGAACTGCATGGAATCAGGCGGCTCCTCGAGCAACTTGAGCAGGGCGTTACCCGATGACCGGTTGAGTCGCTCGATACGCTCGATCAACACCAGCCGCACCTTCCCGTAACGGGTAAACCAGGCGCCCGCGATCAGATCGCGGATCACGTCGACGGGAATGTCGCGGTGGGCGGGGTCGTCGGCCAATCGGCTGATGTCGGGGAAGCTGCCCTGCTCGGCCTGACGGCAGGCCGAGCATTCATCGCAAGGCCAGCCCTCGCGCGGCTGGTGACAGATCAGGCGACGTGCCAGGGTTTCCACCAGTGCCGTCATGGGTGCGCCCATCCGACCATGCAGAAGCAGCCCATGCGGCAGCCGGCCGGTGTCTACCAGACGTTCGAGCTGGCTCCAGGCATCGCGCACCCAGGGCGCCCCTTCGATCGTCGCAGGGTCACTGATCAGTCGCTGCTCGGCATTGCCGGCAAGCGCCGGCGCCTCAGCCGTGCGTCGTTCAGCCATACCGAGCCTCCAGCGTGGATTCGATTTGCGCGCGCACGGCAGGCAGGGGCTGCGTGCCGTCGATCTGCACGATGCGATCGGGAAAACGGGCGGCCAGTGCGGCGAAACCACCGCGTACGCGCTCGAAGAAGGCCAGCGCCTCGCGCTCGAACCGATCGGCGGTCTCGCGGGCCGCTGCGCGTTCGAGTCCCAGGGCGACGGGCACGTCGAGCCAGAAGGTCAGGCCGGGATTGCAATCGGCATGGGCGATGGCCGCCAACTGCTCGATCACCTCGGCCGACAGGCCCCGCCCGGCCCCCTGGTAGGCACGTGAAGAGTCCGTGAACCGGTCGCAGATCACCACACCCCCGGCCGACAGTGCGGGCCGGATGACGCGCTCGACATGCTGCGCCCGGGCGGCGAACATCAGCAGCAATTCGGTGGGTTCGGCCACCGGCTCGTCGCGCACGGCCTTGAGTACGTCGCGCAACTGTTCGGCCAGGGGGGTGCCGCCGGGCTCGCGAGTACAAGTCACCTGCCGGTCACGGGCCTCGAACCACTCGCGCACGAAGGCCATGGCCGTGGACTTGCCCGCGCCCTCAAGCCCCTCGAGGGTAATGAAGTCCGTGGAGTCGATCGCCTGCGTCATGGCGATTCCCTCTCGCCGCGTTCGTGGGCGCGCCAGCGGCTCACGGCACGGTTGTGCTCGCGAAGGGTGCGGGAGAAATGGTGCCCGCCGGTACCGTCGGCGACGAAGAACAGCGCGTCGGTCTGCGCCGGCTGAGTGGCCGCGATCAATGCGGCCCGGGACGGCAAGGCAATCGGGGTGGGCGGCAGACCGCCGCGGGTATAGGTGTTGTACGGCGTGTCGCGCTTGAGCTGGCTGACCGTCAGGGCGCCGCGGTAATCGTCCCCCAGTCCGTAGATGACCGTCGGATCGGTCTGTAGACGCATGCCGCGCTCGAGCCGGTTGACGAACACCCCCGCGATGCGATCACGCTCGCCGGGCACGGCAGTCTCCTTCTCGATCACGGAGGCGAGGATCAGAGCCTCGTAGGGGGAGTCGATCGGCAGATCGTCGGCCCGCTGCTCCCAGGCGGCCTGCAGTTGCTCGCGCATCAGGGCATGAGCCTGACGAATGATCGCCCGATCCGTGGTCCCGGCGGGATAATGATAGGTATCGGGATAGAGCCAGCCCTCGAGGTGGTCGACTGGCAAGGCCAAGGCCTCGATCACGGCCTGCGGAGAGAGGGCATCGAGCGTGCGCCGAATACGGGGGGCATCGGCGAGTCGCTGGAGAAAATCGGCGGCGGTCACGCCCTCGGGCACGGTGACGCGGTACTCGACCACATCACCGGCAACCAACCGGTCCAGCAGAACGGTCAGGCGCTCGCCCGGTGCGATCTGGTATTCGCCGGCCCGGATTTGCCGCGCCTGACCGCGGAAACGCGCCGTCCAATAGATCACCTCGGCGGGCAACTCGGGCCGTTCGGCGTGAATGGTCCGCGCCACGTCCCGCATCGATTCACCGCTTTGGATTTGCAGCGGCGTGGCCTCGTTCACCACCGGCATGGTCCAGTAGCGGTACGCCTGGCCGACGCCCAGCACCAGCACCAGGAGCAGCGCCATGCCGACCATCCAGATCAAGAAAACCCCAAGGGCTCGCCGCATTGATGACTCCGAAGTATTGTGTTCACCCGCGATTGAGCGCAAGGGCCCAATCGCCCTTTACTGCCGTTCCCGGCGCGCCACGCGCGCCCAATCGCTCTCGTCCAGGGCCCCGTGCCAGATCGATGGCTCCAGCCGTTGGCCTTCGTCCGGCTGCCAGAAGCCGTCAACAAGGAGCGCACGGCCTCTACCTCCGGGAGGCTGGTCGGGCACGGTCAATGATCGCCCCAGTAGCGAGGCGATCGGTCGCCAGGCGGATACGGCATTACAGCAAAAGGCCTCGCTGGCAGCCGCCAGCCGCCCCACTCCGCAAGGAACGGCCTCGGCGCCGAGCCGCTCGATCCACCAGGCCCGCCGGGTACCGGCAACCATACCGTCGACCAGCGGCGGGGTGAGCCAACGGCGGCCCTCGCGCCAAAACAGGTTGCTCATGGTACCCGAAACCACTCGGCCCGCGCCGTCCCGCATCAAGGCTTCCGTCGCCCCGGAAGCGAGTGCTTGTTGAGCGAGCACCTGGGGCAGCCGATTGAGGTGCTTGAGCCCGCGCTGGTCGGGAATTCCCACGACGGGAATGGGGCTGACCGTCACGGCCAGCGCGCCGTCAGGCGGTGCAGGCAGAGAGCCGAAGCGGGCCACCACGGTCAACTCCGGCCGAACGGGCCGACGGTAGCCGCGCGGACCGTCCCCCGCCGTGACCATGAGCTTGCACACGCCACTGCGCCCCGGCTCAATGGCCTCCGCCAGCACGGCCAATACCCGCTCACCACTGGGCTCCGGCAGGCCCAACTGCCGCAAGCCCCATCGCAGTCGGGCCAGGTGATCCCCCAACGCGACGGGGCGGCCGTGATGGATGAACAGGGTCTCGAACAGCCCATCACCGAATGCCAGCCCCCGATCCGCGAGTGAAACTGTCTGTGGGATCATGGCCGTGGACGACCTAATTCGAGTGCCTCCGCACCCCCCAGCGCATCCAGCACGCCCCGGGCCTTCTGATAGGTTTCCTGGAGCTCGTGCTCGGGCCTGGAGTCGGCCACGATGCCCGCGCCGGTGCGAAATTCGCCGCGCCCGTCGGGACCGAGGAACACGCTGCGGATAAGGATATTGCTGTCCAGTTGGCCGTGATTGCTCAGATAACCGAGGCTGCCGGTATAAGGACCGCGCCCCGTCTGTTCCAGCTCGGCCAGGATCTCCAGACAGCGCACCTTGGGGCACCCCGTGATCGTCCCGCCCGGAAAACAGGCGGCCAGTGCCTCCAGCGGCGAGCGGCCATCCGGCAGACGACCGACGATGTTCGAAACCAAGTGATGAACGTGGGTATAGGATTCGACCACCATCAGTTCGTCGACCTCGACGGTACCGGGCAGACACACCCGGCCCAGGTCATTGCGCTCCAGGTCGATAAGCATCACGTGCTCGGCACGTTCCTTGGGATGGGCCTGCAACTGGTCCACGAGCACTCGATCGCGCTCCGGGTCGGCATCACGACGACGAGTGCCCGCTATGGGGCGCGTCTCGGCCCAGCCCTCGGCCACGCGCACCAGCCGTTCGGGTGACGAACTGAGGATCTCGCCCTCGGGCTGACGGTACCAGGCGGCGAAGGGGGCCGGGTTGCGCTGGCACAGCGAGCGATAGACGGCCTCGCCGTCCACGCCCGCCGCCAGCTCGAAATGCCAGGCGTGCGAGAGATTGGCCTGGAAGACATCCCCGGCAAACAGGTACTCGCGCACCCGGTGCACGCCGGCACGATAGGCGGCCCCGTCCGGCGGCGTGAGACCGGCCAGCGCCGAGGGGGGCGAATCGGCCGGCCTCCCGGCTCGGGCCACGGCATCCCGCGCGGTCAGCAAGTCGCCCGCCAGGCGCGCGCCCGCCGCGCTGCCGTCATGAACGAGCACGTCCTCTCCGGCCAGATGATCGCGCACGATGGCCGCCGGGTGGTACTCGGCCACCGCTCGGGGAAAGCCGCTCTCCTCCCCCAATGCAAACGCCGGCAGATCCAGGGTGGGCTCGATCTCGCCGGCCATCTCGTAGGCGAGAAAAAAGCTCCACCCACCCACGAAGGGGAACGCGGCATCCAGACCCTGATCCGCCAGCCATTGCCTCCAGTCGATCTCGGCATCGGCCTGCCGATCGGAAACCGTGTGCTGGAAGGCCTCGAGAAAAGGGCGGTCGCCGGCGGGGGATACCAGCCGCTCAGTCGAGGCAGAGAACAGCAGCGACCAGCGGCTAAGCGGCCCACCGGCGGCGACGCTCTCGAACAGGTGACTGGCAGAGGCACCGGCCTCGACCACCACATCGGCGAGGACAGGCGCGACGCCGGCCAGGCGAGTGACTACGGGGACGGCGGCCATGCGGCATCCACCCGATTGACGCGAATGGGGAATGGCGTGACGTGGGCCGCCGTCATCAATCGACCGAGCGGCCGAAAATCAGGGTGCCGTTGGTGCCGCCAAAACCGAAGGAGTTGGACATCGCCACCTCCAGTCCTTCGACCTTGCGTGCCTGGTTGGGCACGAAATCCAGGTCGCAGTCCTCGGAGGGGTTTTCCAGGTTGATCGTCGGTGGCAACACCTGGTCACGCAGAGCGAGCACGGAGAACACGGCTTCGATGCCGCCCGCCGCCCCCAGCAGGTGGCCGGTCATCGACTTGGTCGAACTTACCGGGCAGCGCACCGCATCGTCATTGAACACCTGCTTGATGGCAGTCACCTCGGTACCGTCACCGGCGGGGGTGGAGGTGCCGTGGGCGTTGATGTAGCCGAGATCACGGGCCGACAGGCCGGCATCCTTGAGCGCGGCGTTCATGCAGCGCTGCGCGCCGTCGCCGTCGGCCGCCGGCAGAGTCATGTGATAGGCATCCGAGCTCATGCCGAAACCCAGTACCTCGCCGTAAATGTGGGCGCCGCGCGCCTGGGCATGCTCGAGGCTTTCTAGGACCATTACGCCGGCCCCTTCACCCAGCACGAAACCGTCACGATCCCGGTCGAATGGCCTCGAGGCCGCTTCCGGGTCGTCATTGCGGGTGGACAACGCGCGAGCGGCGGCAAAGCCGGCCACGCCCAGCGGCGAGATCGCCCCTTCCGTGCCCCCGGCGACCATCACGTCGGCATCCCCGTAGGCGATCATCCGCGCGGCCTGACCGATGCTGTGCGTGCCCGACGTGCAGGCGGTCACGGTAGCCAGGTTGGGGCCGCGAAATCCGTAGCGAATCGAGAGCTGCCCGGAGGCCATGTTGATGATCGCGCCGGGAACGAAAAACGGCGAGACGCGCCGTGGGCCCTGGTTCTCCAGCGCCAATGTGTTGCGCTCGATGCCACCGAGGCCGCCAATGCCCGAGCCGATGAAGGTGCCCACCCGATCCAGGTCCAGGTCCCCGCTCATCAGGTCGGCATCCTCGATCGCCTCGATCGCGGCACCCATGGCGTAATGGATGAACGGCTCCATCTTCTTGACGTCTTTCGCCGGGATGAACGTCGCCGGATCGAAATCGCGCACCATCGCGGCAAAGCGGACCGACATCTTGCTGACGTCAAAGCGCTCGATCGGCGCGGCACCGGAACGGCCGTCAAGAATTCCGCTCCAGGAATCCTTGACGTTGTTTCCCAGGGGGGTCACCAGGCCTAGCCCGGTGATCACGACACGACGTTTGCTCATGGCTCTCGTTTCCAGTTCGGTTGGGTGGCGCCGATCGGGACCGGGCGTCTGGCGGTTGTGTTCTCGTGGCCGTCGACGGTATCACCGACCGCCAATTAAAAAACCGCGATCGACCTCCCAGGGAAGGCCGACACACGGTTTTCAGATCACAAGCTCGACGCCTGTGAGACGCACAAGGGCCTGATCAGGCGTCCTTGTGGTTGTTCACGTAGTCGATGGCCTGCTGAACGGTGGTGATCTTCTCGGCGTCTTCGTCCGGAATCTCGCACTCGAACTCTTCTTCCAGAGCCATTACCAGTTCAACGGTGTCGAGGGAGTCTGCGCCGAGGTCGTCGACGAATGAAGCTTCATTGGTGACTTCTTCTTCCTTGACGCCCAACTGCTCAACAACAATCTTCTTGACGCGTTCTTCAACGTTGCTCATTCGTATCGGACCTCTTCTGATACATACACTGCTTAACAAAAAACATACGGCCCGGGAGCCCCGGGCCAACACTGCCCGGCATTCTATTGAAAACCGCCAGAGAGGCCAAATAAAAATATCCTGCCGCCCAAAAGCAGCCGGCGGACCTCCCTGCTGACCGGCTTTAGGCCATGTACATGCCGCCGTTCACGTGGAGGGTCTGGCCGTTGATGTAGGCGGCCTCCGGGGCGGCCAGAAAGCGCACGGCGCTGGCGATTTCCTCCGGCTGGCCGAGTCGGCCATTGGGGATGCTGCCCAGCAGTGCTTCCTTCTGTGCGTCCGGCAGATCGCGAGTCATGTCGGTCTCGATAAAGCCGGGAGCGACGACATTGACGGTGACGCCACGGCCGCCCAACTCACGAGCCAGCGACTTGGAAAAGCCCATGATCCCGGCCTTGGCCGCGGCATAGTTGGTCTGACCGGCATTGCCCATCGATCCCACCACGGAGGCGATCGAGATGATCCGTCCCCAACGGGCCTTGGCCATGGAACGCATCACCTTCTGCGAGAGACGGAACACCGAGGTCAGGTTGGTCTCGATGATCTGATCCCAGTCGTCTTCCTTCATGCGCATCAACAGGGTGTCACGGGTGATACCGGCATTGTTGACCAGCACGCCGACCGGACCGAAGCGCGACTCGATCTCCTTGATCACCGCATCGACCTGGTCTGCCTGGGTGACATCCAGCGCCATGCCGGCGCCATGCTCGCCCAGGCGCTCGTCAATGGCCGCGGCACCCTTCTCCGAGGTGGCCGTGCCGACCACGGTGGCCCCGGCAGACACCAGCGCATCGGCGATGGCCGCACCGATACCACGCGAGGCACCGGTGACCAGCGCCACACGTCCTTCGAGATTGGCGAATTCTGCAGCTTGTTCAGACATGAGTCTTCCTCGTGTTTGCTGTTCTTTTGCTCCGGCCAGGCTTATGCCGTGCCCAGCGCCTTTTCCAGTGTGGCTTGGTCGAAGACGGCCTTGGCGCCCATGCTGCGATCGATCCGACGCGCCAGCCCGGTCAGCACCTTCCCAGGACCGAACTCGAGTTGTTCACTGGCGCCCATCGCCTGCATCGCCTTGACGCAGGCCACCCACTGCACCGGACGGTAAAGCTGCTCGACCAATGCCGTGGCGATGGCCTCGGGGTTCTCATGACTGAGCGCATCGGCATTGTGAATCACCGGAACGGTGGGACGACGCAGTTCGACCTTGGCGATCTCGCCCCGCAGTTCCTCGGCCGCATCGCGCATCAACGAGGAATGCGAGGGCACGCTCACCGGCAACAGCACGAACCGCTTGGCACCCTGCTCGCCGGCGATGACCTCGGCGCGCTCGACCGCGGCGCGATCACCGGCAATCACGATCTGCCCCGGGGCATTGAAGTTAACCGCTTCGCAGACCTGGCCCTCGGCCGCCTGTTCGCATACCCCGCGCACGGCTTCGTCATCCAGACCCAGCACGGCGGCCATGGCGCCCTGGCCTTCGGCCACGGCGGACTGCATCAGGCGACCGCGCTGGGCGACCAGTGCAACGGCTGCCTCGAAGTCGATTGACTCGGCGGCGACCAAGGCGGCGTATTCACCCAGGCTGTGACCGGCGAAGGCGACGGGTGCCGCGCCGCCGTGTTGGCGCCAGATATGCCAAGCCGCGACGTCTGCAGCCAGCATCGCCGGCTGGGTTCGCTCGGTCTGGTTCAGTGCCGCGGGCTCACCCGCGGCGACCAACGCCCAGAGATCGTAGCCCAGCACATCACTGGCGCGATCGAATACCGCCTGCGCGACATCCTCGTGTTCGCCCCAGCCGCTGGCCATGCCGATCGACTGGGAACCCTGCCCCGGAAACACCCCTGCAATCATGATCACGTCTCGCCGATTGAAAAACGGCGCGATGGTATCACAGCGCCCTACAACCCGGCCGCGACACCGACACCGGACGGTCACAAGCGAATGGAACAATGACTGGATGCCGGTCGCAACCCCGACGAAGGAGCCTCCATTTTGCACATCCTGATGATTGCCGACGTCTTCTTTCCCCGCATCAATGGGGTATCCACTTCGATCCAGAGCTTTCGTCAGCAGTTGCTCGAAGGGGGACACCGCGTGACACTCCTCTGCCCCGAGTACCCGCTTGATCAGCCCGGTGCCGGCACAACCGCGCTCAACGAGTGGGACGTGGTGCGCATCCCTTCCCGGCGCGCACCGCTCGACCCGGAGGATCGACTCATGCGCTGGGGCGCGCTGATGCGCCAGGTGCCGAGACTAATGACCGAAGATGTCGACGTCGTCCACGTGCACACCCCCTTTGTCGCCCATTACGCTGGCCGACGCATTGCCCGGCAACTGGGTGTGCCGCTGACCGAGACCTACCACACCTTCTTCGAGGAATATGCCGACAAGTACGTCCCGCTGCTGCCCTCAGCGTGGCTGCGGCGACTGGCGCGGGCGTGGTCTCGGGGGCAATGCAACGCGGTCGATCGGCTCGTGGTGCCCTCGGCACCGATGAAGGAGGCCCTGCTCGACTACGGCGTGACCACTCCGATGACTGTGATTCCCACCGGCCTGTCGATGGCAGACCCGGCGACGGAGGCGGCCGCCAGCGACTTCCGGGTGCAACACGCCATCCCAGCCGAGGCACCACTGCTGCTCTATGTCGGCCGCG
>JAABTF010000009.1 GCA_011389965.1 Halothiobacillus sp. | reverse complement strand
GATCATCTGGGGTTGGATGGAGTCGAAATCCATAACGCGCCTCGTCAATTGGGGAATCGATTATACGGGTGGGCCGGCCGTCCGACCAACCAAGGGAAGGTCTGCGCGACTCGCCAAGGCTTCTGCGGATTCGTGCAGACCTTCCCAAACCGGGGTTCAGAAGGTGTCGACCGCCTCGATGGCCTCGTCCAGATGGCCCACCGCAATCACTTCCAGACCTTCGAGCGGCTTGGGCGGCTTGTTGCCCCGTGGGACAATGGCGCGGGTGAAACCGTGCTTGGCCGCCTCGGTCAGGCGCTCGGGCCCGCCGGGCACCGGCCGGATCTCCCCGGCCAGCCCCACCTCGCCGAAGATCACCAGTCCCTGGGGCAGGGGGCGGTCGCGGAAACTCGAGAGCATGGCGATCAGGCTGGCCAGGTCGGCGGCGGTCTCGTTGACACGCACCCCGCCGACCACGTTAAGAAACACGTCCTGGTCGAACAGCGCGACCTGGCCGTGGCGGTGCAGCACCGCCAGCAGCATCGCCAGGCGGTTCTGGTCCAGGCCAACGGTCAGACGCCGCGAGCCGCCGCCGGGGTGATCGGCCACCAGGGCCTGGACCTCGACCAGCATCGGCCGGGTGCCCTCGCGGGTGACCATTACCACGCTGCCGGGTACGGGTTTTTCGTGGCGGGAAAGGAAGATCGCCGACGGGTTCGACACCGGCTTGAGGCCGTGATCGGTCATGCCGAAGACCCCCACCTCGTTGGCCGCGCCGAAACGGTTCTTGACCGCGCGAATGACGCGGAAGCGCGCGCCGGGATCACCCTCGAAGTAGAGCACCGTGTCGACCATGTGCTCGAGGACCCGGGGGCCGGCCAGCGCGCCTTCCTTGGTGACGTGGCCGACGATCAGCACGATCACGTCGTGGCGCTTGGCAAAACGCACCAGCTGGGCGGTGGCCTCGCGCAACTGGGAGACCGAACCAGGCGCGGCGGACAACTCCTCGGTGTAGAGGGTCTGGATGGAGTCGATCACCATCAGGGCGGGGAGGGACTGGGCGCAGGCCGCGAGGATCGATTCGATCCGCGTCTCGCTCAGCAGCGTCAGCTCGCCGGCGCGACCCGCCAGGTCGTGGCCCAGCCGCTGTCCGCGCAAGGCGACTTGTTGCAGGGATTCCTCGCCGGTGATGTACAGGCACTCGAGCCGATCCTGCAGACCGAGGACGGTCTGCAGCAACAGGGTGGACTTGCCGATGCCCGGATCGCCGCCCAGCAGGACCACCGAGCCGGCCACGAGGCCACCGCCAAGGACACGGTCGAGTTCACCCAGTCCGCTGGACTGGCGAGCCGTTTCGCTTACCTCGACCTGGCCGATGGCCGTGATGCTTGGCGATTCGCCCGCGTAACCGGCCGCCTCGCGCGCCAGGGACTTACCGCCCGGCAAGCGCATTTCCGCCAGGCTGTTCCAGGCGCCGCAGTCGTTGCAGCGTCCGCTCCACTTGGGATGGTCTGCGCCACACTCACGGCAGACGAATGCCGTCTGGCTCTTCTTCGCCATCGGCTACTCCGTCTCCTCGCGCTGGAAGGTGGTGATCATGGCCGTGTCGACCGCCCGTTTGCGCACGGTGCGCACCTCGATATGGGCATCGGGCAGCTCGACGGTAGCCCCCACGGTGGGCAGCGATTCGAGTTGTTCGATCACCAGGCCGTTGAGTGTGCTGGCCTCCTGGGTGGGCAGGTCTATCTTGAGCTCGCGGTTGATCTCGCGGATCGGCAGATTGCCGCGCACGATATAGCGGCCGTCGTCCTGCAGAGTGATCCCCTCGTGGTCGGAATCGGGAGACGTCGTGAATTCGCCGACGATCTCCTCGAGGATGTCCTCGAGCGTGACCAGCCCCTGAATGTCGCCGTACTCGTCGACCACCAGTGCCGAACGGCGCTCCTGGCGACGGAAGTTGAGCAACTGGGTGGTCAGCGGCGTGCCCTCGGGCACGTAGTAGGGCTCGCGCAGGCGGCGCTTGAGCTTGGACAGGGTCAGGTTCTGGTCAATCAACGGGGCGATCAGACGACGCACGTTGATAATGCCGATGGTGTGCTCGACCGATCCTTCGAACACCGGCAGTCGGCTGAAGGGTGCATGGATCAACTGGTCGAGAATGGCACTCCAGTCCTGGGTAATGTCGACCCCGGCGATTTCCGCACGCGGGATCATGATGTCCTCGACGTTCGCCTGGCCCAGTTCGAGAACCGAGAGCAGCATGGACTGGTCGAGATCTGGAAGGCGGTGGCCGGATTCGCGCACCACGGTGTGCAGCTCTGCCCGACTGAGGGCATTCGATCCGCGATCCCGCGGGTGCATGCCCACCAATGAGAGCAGGCCGTTGGCCATCCAGTTGATCAGCCAGACGACCGGTCGCATGGGGCGGATCAGCAGGGCGTAAACCCAGGAAGCCGGGAAGGCGAATCGTTCCGGGTAGACGGCTGCGGCGGTCTTGGGCGCGACCTCGCCGAAAATCAGCAGCAGGAAGGTCATGGCCCCCGTGGCGATGGCGATGCCGGAGTCGCCGAACAGGCGCAGGCCGATGACCGTGGCCAGCGAGGAGGCTAGGATATTGACGAAGTTGTTGCCCAGCAGGATCAGGCCGATCAGCCGGTCGGGCTGATCGAGCAGGCGAGTTGCCCGCAACGCGCCGCTGTGTCCCTGCTTTGCCAGGTGACGCAACCGGTAGCGGTTGAGCGCCATCAGGGCGGTCTCCGAGCTGGAGAAGAATGCGGACAATACGATCAACACGGCCAAGGCCGTGAAGAGAAAACCGATGGGTATCTCGTTCAAGGGTGTTTGCGCTTCAGATTGTGCCAACCGGGAGTGTACGGCCAAGTGACAGGGATTTCGAGGCGGGATCGCATGCTCAGGGAATGTCGAGGATCCATTCCAGCACGATCTTGCTGCCGAAATAGGCCAGGCCCATCAGGATAAAGCCCGCCAGCGTCCACTGCACCGCCGTTCGGCCGCGCCAGCCCGCCACATGCCGACCGACCAGCAGTACGGCGAAGACGACCCAGGCAATTACCGATAGCGCGGTCTTGTGGGCCAGGTGCTGGGCAAAGATGTTCTCGAAGAACAGAAAGCCGGTTACCAGCGCCAAGGTGAGCAGCAGAAAGCCGATCACGATAAAGCGGAACATCAGTTGCTCCACCGACTCCATCGGGGGCAGCCGGCGAATCCAGCCGGCAGGTTGATGTCCGTGCAGGGCACGGTGCTGCAATAGCAGCATGACGCCCTGCAGTGCGGCGAGCGTGAGCAGGGCGTAGGCGGCCAGGGAGATCAGGATGTGGGCATCGAGCGCCATCTCGCCGGTCTGGATGGGTACGTTGGACTCGGGCACGAAAACGGTCAGGAAAACCGTCAATGCCGTGGTGGGCAGCAGTACCACCGCGATGCCTTCCACCCGTTCGCGAAAGCTGCTGACCACGGTGATGGCGCTGGCCAGGCCGAGCACCGCCGCCAGGGCGTTGAGCACGGTCAGGTTGAGTGCCGCGGGGTCGGTGTGCACGCCCAGTCGGTAGAGCAGGGCGCCTTGCCCGACCAGGGCGGCGCTGGCGATCAGCAGTGCCGGCAGGCGCAGGGAGACTCGCTCGAGCCGCTGCGACTGGTCGATCAGCAACAGGAGAGTGGCGAGGACGAAGCCGGTGATGGTGGCGCTGGCGAGAAATGTCACGCTGTGGTCCAAGTCGGAATCTCCTCCCATGGGGCGGACGGTGTTCGGGTAGGGGGACAGTCTGCCACAGAGTCAGCGACTGGCGTTCGATGCCGGTGGGTCCGGTAGCTTCTTGTGAGGATTGAGGATGCCCAGCGGGTCGAACACCCGCTTGATGCCCTGCATGAGGGCCAGACTCTCGGCCGGGATTTCCCGGGCGACGAAGTCGCGTTTGACGTAACCGATGCCGTGTTCGCCGGAGAGGGTGCCGTCGAGCGCCAGCACGGCGTCGAAGACCTCCGTGAGGGCCGTTTCGGCGGCCACCATCTCCGTGGGGTCGTCGGGATTGACCAGCAGGTTGACATGGATGTTGCCGTTGCCGGCGTGGCCGAAACTGACGATGGTGATCCGGTGGCGTGCGGCAATCTCGTCGAGCGTCTCGATCAAGTGGGGGATGCGCGAAACCGGGACCACCACGTCTTCGTTGATCTTCTTCGGCGCGACCTGTCGGAGGGTGGGCGACAGTGCCTTGCGCGCCGCCCAGAGGCTGGCCTGTTCCTCGGCGGTTTCGGCCACGGCAATGTCGACCTGCGGGTCGCCGCCGCGGGCGGCTGTCACGATTCGCTTAACCAGGGCTTCAATGCCCGTGTCGTCGCCGTCGACCTCGATCATCAGCATGGCGCCCGCCGCTGCGGGGATGTCGACCCGCGAATTGCGACGCAACAGGTCGAGGGCGTTGCCGTCGATGAACTCTATCGCCGCGGGGGTGGCCGGCTGGGCCATCACTCGCGAGACGGCCGCCGAGGCGGTGTGCATCTCGGAGTAGAAGGCCCGCAGCAGCCGGCGGGTCTCCGGCAGGGGGGTCAGCTTGAGCGTGGCTTCCGTGATCACGCCCAGGGTGCCTTCCGAGCCGATCAGCAGTCGGGTGAGGTCGTGGCCGACCACGCCCTTGGTGGTCTGCGAGCCCGCCTTGATGGTCTGTCCCTCACCGCCCACCGCGCGCAGGCCGAGGACGTTCTCACGGGTGGTGCCGTACTTGACCGCGTGCGGGCCGGCGGCGTTGCAACCCAGGTTGCCACCGATGGTGCACAGGGCGTTGCTGGTCGGGTCCGGAGGCCAGAAAAAGCCCTTTTCGCCCACGATGCGCTGCAGATCCGCGTTGATCAGGCCGGCCTCGACCACGATCAGACGGTCCTCCGGGCGAAAATCGATCACCCGGGTCATGCGGTCGGTGACCAGCACGATGCCGCCGTCGATGGGGACCGATCCACCGGCCGTGCCGGTGCCGCGTCCCCGGGTGGTCACCGGCACCCGGAATCGCGCGGCCGCACGCATGACCTCGGTCACCTCGGCATGGCTATCGGGGAAGACCACCAGGCCGGGCGCGTGGTGCACTCGGCTGTTGTCCATCCCGTAGGCCCAGGTCGAGCCGGCGTCCGTCGCGAGCCGGTCCGCAGGGAGGTGGTCGGCCAGATGACGGCCCAGTTCGTCGAGTGCAGTCATGATCAGTCCGTCAGGCCCAGCAGTTGGCGGTCGACCAGGTCGACCAGCGTATGCACGATCTTGAGTTGCGCCTCGTAGGCAATCCCGGGACGCTCGGTCGCCACGCAGATCAGCCGGTCCTGACTGTGCAGTTGCGGTGCGATCAGTTCCTCGGAGCCGGCAGAGATAACCACCACCTGCATATCGCGCTCGTGGGCGGCGCGCAGGGCCGGCTGGATGCCTTCCACGGCATGCCGCGCGATCACCAGCATGACATCGTGCTGGGCACCCAGTGCCCGGATCGACTTGGCGAACGGCTCCTTGCCCCCGGGATAATCCGAGAGGGCGGCGACGGGCAGCCCGGGACGGGGATGTTCGAACTGCCCGGTCATCAGACGGGCGAAGTAGTGGGCCAGGTCGTTGCGCTCGCGTGCCCCGCAGGCCAGAACCCGCTGGCCGTTGAGCACCGCGGTGAGAATCACGCCGGCCGCCTCCAGTGCCTGGGGCGATGCCTGCTCCAGCAGGTCACCGATCTCGGTCAGGTCATTGCCGATGCGTTGTTTCAGGCCGTCGAGAATCTCGCTCATGCAGGTCGTTTCCGTGGCGTGGTGCAGGTGGTTTCGGCAGTCATCGCTCGCCGCGTTTCACGTTGATCAAAAGGCGTCGACCAGCCATTCTACGGCTGCCGGCCCGTGATCATCGGGGATGGTCACGGCGATCACGTCAAAGCGACAGTACATCGACTGCCAGCCGGGTTGTGAAGTGATCAGCCGCTGGGCGGTGTCGCGGACCTTGGCGCATTTGCGGGTCGAAAGGCTCTCGGCAGCCGTGACCAGGGCCTCCTGGCCGCGGGCGCGCACCTCGACGAATACCAGCGTGTCGCACTCACGCATGATCAAATCGATCTCGCCGCGCCCGGCGCGGGCGTTGGATTGCAGATGCTGTAGCCCGGCCTGCTCCAAGTGGCGTCGCGCCAGACGCTCGGCTTGCTGTCCCCGCGACTGTCGCGTTCCCGTCCAACGTGTCGGACGCTTGTCCCACCAGTGCTTGATGGTGCCCTTGCCGTCCAATGACACGGCAGGTCTACTCCTCGCCCGGTTGCGAGGTGTGGGCCGTCGGCAGCCCCTCATTTGCGGATCCGGATAATGGCTGCATCTGGTTCGGGTCAACCGGTGACGCGGGGAGTCCGTCCTCCTGAACCGGCTCCACCGGCTGCAGCAATCCATCCTGAAACTGCCCCCAGTGGGGCTCGCGATGAACCAGGCCCGTGGACGTGACGGAGAGGTCACCGGTAAAGCCGGCGACCACCCCGCCTTTGAGCAGGGTGTCGACTCGCGAGGCCAACCGGGCGGCATCTGCTCCGAAGGCGAATAGCCGGGGCAGAGAACCGGCCAGCTGGGCGCGCTCGTAAGGGCTGCGCAGCGGGTGGTCGGGACCGGCAGTGCTCGCGAGCAGCAGCGGGGCGATCGGGATGATCACCCCATCCTTGTCTGCGTCACCTTGGGGGTCCCGGTTGCCCGAATAGGTTAGTCCCAGCGAATAGCGAGGCAGGTCCTCGGCGCCGAAATAGTCGAGCTGCGGTACCACCAGGGAGAGCTCGCTGCCGCTCGAGGCGATGAAGATCGCATCGACGTCATCGCGGATCTCGGGTTGAAAAGGGCCGTCTTCCTCGGTTTCCACCTGCAGCAGGGAACGAAGCTCGGTGGAGAAATCCGTCTGGTCGGTCGCGAAGGTTTCCCTGTCCACGACTTCCCCGCCTTGCAGGGTGAACTCCTCGGTGAAGGTCGACCCGGCCCGTTGACCGAGCGGGTTGCTGGCCGCAAAAACCACGACGCGCCGATGCCCCGCGGCCAACATGCGTGCGGCGACCGCGGCTGCATCTTGTTCGGGAGAAAGCGAGTAGCTGATCACCCCTCGTGGCAGCGGCATATCCTCCGCGGGGGTGTTGAGGGCGATGGCGAGAGGGCCATCGTCAGGCAGGCTTGCTAGAGCCCCGATCTGCTTCTTGAGCAGTGGACCGATGATCACCGCCGCCTTGGCTCTCTGTGCCTGTTCGAGCGCCGCCTGGGCGCCCAAAAGGGTGGTGCCGGTATCGATTTGGATCAACTCGCGGTCGAGGTCAATGGCCGAGGTCTCTCGGCTGTATTCGATCCCTTGCCGGATCTCCCGGCTGATGGCGGCGTAACGCTCGTCTTCTGGCAGCAGGACGGCAATCGGGCCTGAGGCGCGCGGCGAGCGGATCGTGCTGATGGCCTTCTCCGTAGTCAGCATCTCGACAAAACCGCTCTGGACCGCCGGGTGGGTCGAATTGCGGTCGATCCAGTCGTCGACTTGGCCCGGCTGCCGACGGTAGGTCAAGGCCAGTTCGAACCAGCCGGAACGTTCGGCGTCGGCGGCCTGTTCGGCCTCGTTCGCCAAGCGGTTGGCATCCAGTTGGGTAAGCAGATCCCAAATCCGGGCATGATTCTGCTCGAGCCAACGACCGCTGAACTGATCATCGACGGCCGTGTAATAGCGAATCGCGGCAAGGGGGTTGCCGGCTTCGGCATTCAGGGCGCCGAGAAGCAGCAGCCGGCGGCGTTCGACGTCGATACCCAGGGGCAATGGCAGGTTGCGGATGGTGTGCATGGCCGCGTCAAGCTCGCCCTGGCTCCACTGCCCCACGCCCCGGGCGATCGCCGCGCGGCGGCTGTCGATGTTCGTCCACTGCCCCCGGGAGTCCGCCTGCTGGTAGAGTTCGCGGGCCAGTGCCATCTCGTGGGCGTCCACGGCGGTCTCGATGGCCGCGAGTTGCTGTTGGGCCCGAGCCGTGCCCGCCAGTGCCCGGGAGAGATCCATGCGGGCCCGGGCGAGCGCGGCCGGGTCGGCCTGCTCTATCGCCTGGTCGATCTGCGCCTGCGCTGCGGCCCGCTCGCTCTTGTCCACCGAGGTGGGCATCTGGGCACAGCCGGCGAGCAGGAGCATGCCAATGGCGGCCAAGCCGGCGGCACGGCCGGCCAGGGTGCGGAGATGCCTTGGCCGTGGTGTGATCGCTGGGGTGTCCCGGTGGGGGTGCGGGTATTGACGTATCGACATGCAGTCCGTCTCCGGCATCTGTCCTGGGTGGGTGGTGCGCTCCCGGCCGGCAGGCGGGTCGGGCGGCCGATGACATAAATTGCGGAGTGAGTATAACGAAATGTCCAGTCTGAATGCGGGTGAGGGCGGCGAGAACGATGCAGGGGCGAGCCGGGGGCGCTGGGTGGAGCCCGGCCACTTGTACGTCGTGGCCACGCCGATCGGCAACCTGGCGGATATCACGGAGCGGGCTGCTTCGGTGTTGCGGGGGGTCGACCTGATTGCCTGTGAAGACACGCGTCATGCCCGGGTGCTGCTCGACCACTTGGGAGTGCGCAAGGAGTTGCTCGCGCTGCATGAACATAACGAGCGCGGTGCCAGTCAGGCACTGCGCGATCGCCTGCTGGCGGGGTGTTCCGCGGCGTTGATCAGCGACGCCGGCACCCCGGCCATCAGCGACCCCGGTCAGATATTGGTCTCGGTGCTGGTCGAGGCCGGGGTGGTGGTTTCGCCGATTCCGGGTGCCTCGGCGGCCATTGCCGCTCTGAGCGCATCTGGCTTGCCCACTCGGCCTTTCTGGTTCGAGGGATTTCTCCCCGCGCAGGGCAAGGGCCGCCGCAACCGGCTGGGTGCCTTGGCAAAGCTTGAGGCCACCTTAAGCTTCTACGAAGCGCCGCACCGGATCGTCAAAAGCATGGCGGACTGCGCCGATCGACTGGGTAGCGAGCGCCCGGCGGTGTTGGCGCGGGAGTTGACCAAGCGTTTCGAGCAGATCGCCTCGGGCACCCTGGCAAGCCTCTGCCGGCAACTGGCTGAGGGGGAAATTCCCGCCCGAGGCGAATTCGTGATCCTGATCGGTCCCCCGTCGCCGGAAACCTCGGCCAGCCCGGCCGGGGCGTCGGCCGATGCCCTGATCGATGCGCTGATCGAGGAAGGTGTCGCGCCCAAGACGATTGCCCGAGTGGTGTCGCGCACAACCGCGCTCTCCCGCAATCAGGTGTATGCCGAGGTACTGTCCCGCCGAGACTCCCGCTGAGTCGGCATCGTTCATGGCACGCTTGATGCATCCCCTCGTTCAGCGCTGCCACTTCCGCTCGCCGGACGTGTCGGCAACGACATTCGAGGGGGTTATCAGATGGCCTATTATCAGACCTATGGCGAATCACTTTGTGGACAGAGCCCCGCGGGGCTGACTCAGTCGCGGGGGCGAAGGGTCTTGCCATTTTCGCTTGGCGAAATCAACGCCCGCCGCAACGCCTTGGTGGAATCGCTTCTACGTTGCGTGAGCGTCTCGGCGGCCTTGGATGTGGCTCGCGAGCAGATCGAGGGAATGCTGTCGGTGACGTCAATTTCCTGGCAGCTTGGCGACGAGCGTTATGTCTGCAGCGATGCCTCGCTGTCCGACCACACCATCCCGGTCTCTCTGTCGCTGGACGAGCAGCCATTCGGCCGCTTGTTGCTGCATAGCTCCCGCCCGGTCAACGAAGAGACATTGGGCTGTATCCGCCGTGTGCTCGACGTGATGGCCTACCCCCTGCGCAATCTGCGCCTGCTCAGCCACGCCCTGATCGCGGCGGAACACGACGGGCTGACGGGGCTGAAAAACCGCCGCGCTTTCGACATGCAACTGCAGGAGGCCTATGCCCGCGTCAGTCGGTATGGCGGCCAAGCGAGTCTTCTGATTCTCGACATGACCCGGTTCAAGAACATCAACGACACCTACGGTCACGACGTCGGGGACCGGGCCCTGGTCAAGGTGGCCGAGGGGCTGACGCGCTGCATCCGGCAGACCGACAGCGCGTTCCGGTTGGGCGGGGACGAGTTCGCCGTGATCCTGCCGGAGACACCCCGACAAGGGGCTAGTCGTCTCAGCGATCGGCTGGTGGAGTGGTTCGGTCAGCATCCGTTGCCCGTCGGCGGCGGGGAGCATCTGGTGCTGCGTGCCCGGATCGGCATGGCGCAGTGGCAGGAAGGCGAATCCCGCGAGGACTGGTTTCGCCATGCCGATCAGGAGCTGTATGGAGACGAGCGATCAGGCGGGCATCGCGAGCTCGGCCGGCTCGCCTGAGTGCCCGCATCGAGCGCGACGGGGCTCGGGAAGATCTCGCAAAGGATTGGCAATATCCGCGCAAAGGCGTGAGAATCGCGGTCATTTGTGCAATCCGCGGTCGATAACGGTCGGGGTCAGAAATAATCGAGGTAACAGTGATGGCAGAGGCAGAAGGCGAAGAGACAACTCCGGAGAAGAAGGGTGGCAGCAAACTGCTCGTGATTCTTCTCTCCGTGCTTATCGTAGTGATTCTGCTGATCGGCGCAGTGGTCACAACCGTGCTGCTGACCGGTGGGGACAAGGCCGCGAACGATGAGCAGGGCACCGAAGAGGTGACCGAAGAAGAGAAGGAGGCGCCCAAGGGGCCGCCGATCACCGTCTCTCTGGGCGAGCCGATCACGGTCAACCTGAGTAAACCCAATGATGCCAATGTGTTGCAGGTGAAGCTCGACATGGTCACTCGGCACCCCGAGGTCGAGAAAATGATCCAGGCGCAGCGCTCGCGAATCATCAATGACGTAATGCTGGTGCTCAGTGAGGTGGATGCCGCCGAGTTGCGCAGCCGGGCCGGCAAGGAGGCTCTCCAGCAGACCCTGACCGACGAGCTCAATCGCATCCTTGCCGAGGGCGGCGATTTGGAAGAGCCGGTCGAAAACGTGTACTTCACCAAGCTTTTGATGCAGTGACGGCAGGCCGACGGGCTTCCATCCACTCAGGGCGATACAGGACGAAGGGCGGTTATGGCTGACGCAGATATCCTCTCCCAGGACGAGATCGACGCGCTCCTCAATGGCGTGGACGAAGGGGACGTCGAGACCGAGCAAGGGGTAGGGGATCCCAACCAGGCCCAGTCCTTTGATCTCACTACCCAGGAACGCATCGTTCGTGGCCGCCTGCCTACCCTGGAAATGCTCAACGAGCGCTTTGCCCGCAATCTGCGCATTCGGCTGGTTTCCATGCTGCGTCGCTCAGTCGAGATCACGATCGAAGGCGTGGAGATGAGCAAATTCTCCGACTACATCCACACGCTTTTCGTACCCACCTCGATGACCCTGATGCATGTTCGCCCGCTCAAGGGGCTGAGCATGTTCATGATGGAATCCCGGCTGGTCTTCTCGCTGGTGGACAACTTCTTCGGCGGCTTCGGTATGCACTCCAAGATCGAGGGGCGGGATTTCACCCCCACCGAGCTGCGGGTGATCAAGCGGGTGCTGGAGCAGGCCACCGAGGAGATGCAGAACTCCTGGGGGCCGATCTACCCGATCATGTTCGAAACGGTCAGCCACGAAATGAATCCGCAACTGGCGAACATCGTCTCGGCCACGGAAGTGGTGGTGGTTTCCAGTTTCCGGCTAGAGGTCGAGGGCGGCTCCGGCAAGTTCGATTTCGTGGTGCCTTATTCCATGGTCGAGCCCATCCGCGACTTGCTCGATGGTGGTATGCAGGGCGACCGTCTCGAGGTCGACGAGCGCTGGACCAGGGCCTTGAAGCGCGAGTTGGGTTTTGCCGAGATCGAGTTGACCGCGAAGTTGGCCGACGTGCGGATGTCACTCAAGGATGCCGCCAAGATGGAAGTCGGCCAGGTGATTCCCTTCGAGATGCCCGAGTACTCCACCTTGACCAGCGACGGCCTACCGCTGTTTCACGGCAAGATGGGTGTTTACAAGGGCAACAAGGCCATCCGGATAGAAGAGCCGGTTCCCGAGCGGCTGGAACGGGCCACCCATCCCAACGAGATCCTGCGGGCGCAGATCCCCGGGGCCAAGCAATCAGGAGAAGACGACAATGGCTGAAGAAGAGGACGACTGGGCCGCCGCCATGGCCGAACAGGCCCAGACGGAAAGCGGTGGAGATGATGCCGACGAGAAGGTAGAGATGGAACAATTCCAGACCGGCAGTCCTCTCGACGAGGGCGAGAATCCCGTCAATTTCGACGTGATCATGGACGTGCCCGTCAATATCTCGATGGAGATCGGGCGCACCTCGATCAATATCCGCAACCTGCTGCAACTCAACCAGGGTTCTATCGTGGAGCTCGATCGGCTGGCCGGCGAGCCGCTGGATGTGCTGGTCAACGGCACCCTGATCGCTCGCGGCGAGGTGGTCGTGGTTAACGAAAAGTTCGGCATCCGCCTGACCGACGTAATCAGTCCGGCCGAGCGCCTGCGCAAGCTGAGTTGATGGGTATGCGTGCAGTCTATGCGGCGGTGATACTGCTGCTGTCCACCGCCCCGGCACGGGCGGCCGAGGCCATCGATCCCCTCGCCCCGGGCTACCTGCTAAAGCTGGTGGTTAGCCTGGTGCTGGTGCTGGTGCTGATGTTTGCGATCGTCTGGGTCATCAAGCGAGTGGGCCGGCTGGACGCCCGGGCGGGCAATTACCCGATGCATGTGCTCACCCAGATGTCGATCGGCCCGCGCGAGCGCATTCTCCTGGTGGCCGTGGGTGACCGACAGATGCTCGTGGGTGTGAGCCAGGGGGCGATCGAGTCGCTGGGCTGGGTCGACCCGCCGCTTGAGCCGAGCAAGCGGGGCGATGGCAATCCCAGTTTCAGCGAGGCCTTCCAGGAGCAGCTGGCGGCCCGCTTCGGCCGCCGCGGCAAAGGAGGGCCCGAATGACGACGAAGCGGATCTGGGTTGGGGTGCTGCTCGCGCTGGGATTGCTGTCGGTCGGTCTGCCTGCATGGGCCCAGACCGGCCTGCCCGCCGTAACCCTCACTGAAGGCGAGGGCGGGGAGCAGCAATACAGTCTGACGCTGCAGATTCTGGCGTTGATGACGGTGCTTACGTTGCTGCCGTCGATGCTGCTGATGATGACCTCCTTCACTCGGATCATTATCGTGCTCGCCTTGTTGCGCCAGGCGCTCGGAACGGTGCAGACACCCTCGAACCAGATTCTGCTGGGTTTGGCGTTGTTTCTGACACTGTTCATCATGGCGCCGGTATTCCAGACCGCCTACGACGAGGGCGTCGGTCCGTACATGGCCGAGGAGATCGGTGCGATGGAGGCGATCGACCGCGCCGCGCAGCCATTGCGCACCTTCATGCTCAACCAGACCCGCGAGACCGATATCGCCCTGTATCAGGAGATCGGTGACTATCCGGACTTCGAGACCCCGGCGGACGTGCCCCTGACGGTGCTGATGGCCGCCTTCGTCACCTCTGAGCTCAAGACGGCCTTCCAGATCGGCTTTCTGATCTTCATCCCGTTTCTGATCATCGACCTGGTGGTCGCCTCGGTGCTGATGTCGATGGGCATGATGATGCTCTCGCCGATGATCGTGTCGCTGCCGTTCAAGATCATGTTGTTCGTGCTGGTCGACGGCTGGGCGCTCCTGATGGGCACGCTCGCGTCCAGCTTCTACATGGGAGGCTGAGGATGAGTCCGGATACCGTTATCGATCTGACTCGTCAGGCCCTGACGGTCATCCTCTATCTGGCCATGCCGATCCTGCTGACGGCGCTGGCCGTGGGGCTTTTGATCGGCATGTTCCAGGCGGCCACCCAGATCAACGAAATGACCCTGAGCTTCATCCCTAAGATGATCGCAGTGGTGGTCGCCATTCTCCTGGCGGCTCCCTGGATGCTGCAGGTGATCGTTGATTTCACCGAGCGGCTGTTTCACAACATCCCCTCGCTGATCTCGTAGGGTCGGGCCGTGGAACTGGCCATCGACCAGCTCCTCGGCTGGGCCGTGACCTACCTGTGGGTGCTGGTGCGCGTCGGTGCGATGCTGATGGTGGCGCCGATCTTCGGCTCGCAGTCCCTGCCCATGCGGATTCGTCTATTGATCGCGGTGGTGATCACCCTGATTCTCACCCCGATGGTGCCCGACATACCTGCCGTCGATCCGCTCTCGATCGCTGGCCTCACCATGATCGTCCAGCAGCTCCTGATCGGGGTGGCGATGGGGTTCATCCTCACCCTGGTGCTCTCGGCCTTCATCATCGCCGGCGAATCGATCGCCATGAGCATGGGGTTGGGCTTCGCCCAGACAGTCGATCCTCAGAATGGCGTCAGCGTGCCGCTGGTATCGCAGTTTCTCACCATCGTGGTCACCCTGCTGATGGTGACCATGAATGTGCCCGGCATGATCGTCAAGATGCTGGCGGACTCGTTCAGTATCCTGCCGATCTCGCCCATCGGGCTGACGCCGGAGGACTTTCGTGCCATCGCCTGGTTCGGCCAGCAGATGTACATCAATGCCGTGCTGGTCGCGCTGCCGATCGTGGCCACCCTGATGATGGTCAACCTCGCCATGGGCGTGATCACGCGGGCCGCGCCGCAGATGAACATCTTTTCCGTGGGTTTCCCGGCCACGCTGATGATCGGTTTCTTTCTGTTGTTTCTCGCAGCCCCCCTCTGGTTCCCCAATTTGGAACAGTTCGTGCAAGAGGCATTTGTCCTGATCACGGAAATCCTGAGGTGAACCGGTGGCGGAAAACGAGAACGGTCAGGAGAAAACCGAAGAACCGACCGAGAAACGATTACGCGATGCCCGCGAGAAGGGCCAGGTCGCGCGTTCCCGCGAGCTCAATTCCTTTCTGCTGACGGTCGGTTCGGCCGTGGTGTTTCTGGTCTTCGGCGGCCAGATGATGCTGGGGCTGGGCGAGGTGGTACGCGACTCGTTCATCATTCCTCGCGCCGATATCTACGACCAGGCGGCGATGTTCTCGCGCCTGGCCAATGCCTTCGCCGACGGCTTTCTCTCGTTCGTGCCGATCTTTTTCGCCACCGTGATCCTCGCCATCGTCGCCTCGATCTCGGTGGGTGGCTGGAACTTCTCCACTCAGGCAATGGCGCCGAAGCTGTCCAAGATGGATCCCATCGCGGGACTCAAGCGCATCTTCGGCGTCAAGGCGTTGATGGAACTGGGCAAGACCTTCGCCAAGTTCACCTTGATCACGGGGATCGGCATCGCGGTCTTCTTCACCTTCGAGGCGGAATTTCTCAGCCTGGGGTTGCAGCCGTTCGATTCGGCTCTGGCGCACGCGGGCTGGCTGGTTGGCTGGGGGTTCCTGGCGGTCTCGCTGGGGCTGCTGCTGGTGGCGTTCGTCGATGTCCCGTTCCAGGTCTGGCAGCACAACAAGCAGCAGCGCATGACCTTCCAGGAGGTCAAGGACGAGTTCAAGGACACCGAGGGGCGTCCGGAGATCAAGCAGCGCATTCGTCAGACGCAGATGCAGATGTCGCAGCGACGGATGATGGAGGCGGTGCCCGAGGCCGATGTCGTGGTCACCAACCCCACCCACTTCGCGGTGGCGCTCAAGTACGACGCCGAAGGTGTCGGCGCGCCCATCGTGGTGGCCAAGGGAGTGGATGAGATGGCGTTCAATCTGCGCAAGATCGCCAAGGCCCACGATGTGACCCTGTTCGAGGCCCCGCCGCTGGCGCGGGCCCTCTACGCCCACGTCGAGATAGACGAGGTGATTCCGGCGGCGCTGTACACCGCCGTGGCCCAGGTGCTGGCCTATGTCTACCAGGTGAGCGAGGCGGCCCGCGGCGCCGGCCCGATGCCGGGACGCCCCGACCCCGAGGTGCCGGACGACCTCGATGTGCCGCCGCTGGACTGATCACGCCAACCGTAAACGCATGCTCGAGAAGATCCATTGCCAATGAAACCCGACCTGAACAATTTCAGTCTCGCCCGGATGGGGCAAGGGCTGCGTCAGTACCGCGGCGAAGGCATCGGCCCGCCAATCATGGTCGTCATGCTGTTGGCGATGGTAATCGTGCCCATGCCGCCGCTGGGCCTGGATGCATTGTTCACCTTCAATATCACGCTGTCGCTGATCATCCTGATGGTGGTGGTCTACGTGGGCCGCCCGCTGGACTTCGCCATCTTCCCGACCATCATTCTGATTGCCACCCTGCTGCGCCTGGCGCTCAACGTGGCCTCGACCCGGGTGGTGCTGCTCAATGGTCACGAGGGTCCGGGTGCGGCGGGCAATGTCATCGAGGCCTTCGGCAACTTCGTGATCGGCGGCAACTATGCCGTGGGCCTGGTGGTATTCATCATCCTGATGGTGATCAACTTCGTGGTGATCACCAAGGGCGCGGGGCGTGTTTCCGAGGTCTCGGCCCGCTTTACTCTCGACTCGCTGCCGGGCAAGCAGATGGCGATTGACGCGGACCTCAATGCCGGCGTGCTCAACCAGGAGCAGGCCCGCGACCGGCGCGAGGAGATTGCCTCCGAGGCGGATTTCTACGGCTCGATGGATGGTGCCTCCAAGTTCGTCCGCGGTGATGCCATTGCCGGGATCCTGATCGTGTTCATCAACGTCATCGGTGGCCTGCTGATCGGCGTGGCCCAGCACGGCATGCCGTTCGGCAAGGCGGCCGAGACCTACGTGCTGCTGACCATCGGCGACGGCTTGGTTGCGACGATTCCCTCACTGCTGATTTCCACCGCCACGGCGATCATCGTCACTCGTGTGACTACTTCCCAGGACATGGGCAAGCAGGTCAAAACGCAGATGTTCTCCGACCCCCGGGTGTTGGGGATTGCCGCCGGCCTGATGGCGGGGCTGGGTGTCGTGCCGGGCATGCCCAATCTGGCCTTCCTGACGCTGGCCGCCCTCGCCGGGGCCGGGGCCTACCTGATCGCGCGACGTAACGCGGCGGAGGTCGTCGAGAAGGCGGCCGCCCAGGCGGCACCGGCCGAGGCCAAGCCCGAAGTGAAGGAGTTGACCTGGGACGACGTGCCGCCGGTCGACCTGATCGGCCTGGAGGTGGGCTACGGATTGATCCCGTTGGTCGACCGCAATCAGGGCGGTCAACTGATGCCGCGGATCAAGGGTGTGCGCAAGAAGCTTTCGCAGGACCTGGGCTTTCTCGTCTCCACGGTCCACATTCGCGACAACCTCGATCTCAAGCCCAACGAATACCGCATCAGCCTCAACGGTGTGCCCATCGGCACCGCCGAGATCTTTGCCGACCGCGACATGGCCATCAATCCGGGCCAGGTCTCGGGCGATATCAAGGGCATCGAGACCACCGATCCGGCCTTCGGCCTGAAGGCCTATTGGATCGATCGCGGTCAGAAGGAAGAGGCGCAGGCGCTGGGCTACACGGTGGTCGACCCCGCCACCGTGGTCGCCACCCACCTCTCGCAGATCCTGGGCGACAACGCCGCTGACCTGTTCGGTTACGAGCAGGCGCAGCAGCTGCTCGACACGCTCAAGCAGAATTCGCCCAAGCTGGTGGAAGACCTGGTGCCCAAGACCCTGCCCATGACCACCATCGTCGAGGTGCTGGGCCAGTTGCTCTCCGAGCGCATTCCCATCCGCGATATCCGCACGATTGCCGAAACCTTGACGATCCAGGGGCAGCGCACCCAGGACGTCACGGAATTGACAGAGAGCGTGCGCATGGCGCTGGGGCGGATGATTGTTCAGCACATCAACGGGTTGGCGCCAATCGTGCCGGTGATCACGCTCGATCCACAGTTGGAACAGCTCTTGCTTAATAGTACCCAGCGCGGGAATCAGGCCCCCGGAATCGAGCCCGGTCTGGCCGAGCGGCTACACAAGTCGCTCCGGGATGCCAGCGAGCGCCAGGAGCAGAGTGGCAAGCCGGCCATCCTCCTGGTGGCTCCCCAGATTCGAACCTGGCTCTCGCGCATGGTCCGGCATTCGATCCCGACGCTCAGTGTGCTGAGTTACCACGAGGTCCCGGACAACAAGGAAATACGTGTGGTGGCGAGTGTCGGCAACCAGAACGAAGACTGACGACTCGATCGAAAACCCAACGCAGATTAGGGTCTGGTGAAACATGAAGATAAAGCGAATCATCGCCAGTGACATGCGCGAGGCCATGCGCCAGGTACGGCGCGTGTTCGGTGACGATGCCGTCATCCTCTCCAACAAGCCGGTTGCCGGCGGCGTGGAGGTGATCGCCGCCATGGACTTCGACGAGAAGGCCATCCAGTTGGCCGCTGCGCAGCAGTCGGCGAGCCGGATTGCCGGCGGATCGTCGACCGAGCAGGCGCCAACCGCCGCGAAGGCACGCCGCCACGAAAGCGGCGCCAAGCCGTCGTCGGAGGAGAGCTCGGCGGGCGTGCCACCCGAGCAGACCGCCTCGCCGCGAACCACCGCCGAGATGCTTGCCGAGCGCGCGCAGAAGGCCGAGTCGCAAACAGGCAAGGCGCAAACGCCCGCACCCACGGATACCGCGGCCAAGTCGGTGAGTGACGAGGAGGCGGGCGAATCCGAGGAGGATCGGTTCGCCTTTTCCGAGGCCCTGGCCGCCTTGGCGGAAAAAGGCCAGCATTCCACTCAGGGCCTCGGTGAAGCAGAGCCGTCGGCCAAAGCCCGCCAGCCCGCCGAGCGTCCCGCGACGCCCTCGAACTGGGATTGGTTGGTCGATGATCAGGATGCCGCACAGGGGCAGCTCTCGACCTTGACCCAGGAGGTCGCCCAATTGCGCGATCTGTTCGAGCGGCAACTGTCGGTCATGGAATGGCACCGATTCAGCCAGGCGCACCCGGCAGAAGTGGCCACGGTTCAACGCCTGCAGGGACTGGGGCTGCCCTCGAGTTTGGCGCGTGAACTGGGTCGCAAGGCCGTGGAGGCCCAGCCCGAACGTGCCTTCGTCGAGGCGCTGCGGATGCTGGGCGAGCAACTGGAGAGCGAGGCGGCCGACCCGGTCGAGGCCGGCGGGGTCTATGCCTTTGTCGGCCCCACCGGCGTGGGCAAGACCACCACGCTGGCCAAGCTCGCCGCTCGAGCGGTGCTGCATCGTGGCCGTGACAGCGTGGCACTGATAAGCACCGACCGGTTCCGTATCGGCGCGCAGGAGCAGTTGCGCAATTACGCCCGTATACTTAATGTGCCGTTGCATATCGCGCGGGACGAGGCCCATCTGGCCCAGTTGCTGGACGCCGTATCCGACCGCCACCTGGTGCTGATCGACACCTCCGGCATGTCGCAGCGTGACTTCCGCATGATGCAGAAGCTCGAGGCACTGATGGGGGCGGGCGCGGCGGTCAATCTGCTGTTGGTGCTGTCTGCCAACGCCCAGTACCCGGCACTCGAAGACGTCAAGCAGCGTTTCGCTGGGCTGCCCTTGCATGGCACCGTGCTTACCAAGCTGGACGAGACGGTACTGCTCGGCGGCGGCCTGGCCGCCCTGGTGCGCCCCCTCGCCGGCACCGACGGCGAGCCGCGCCGACTGCCGCTGATTTGCGCGGGTGTGGGGCAACGGGTGCCCGAGGACCTTTGGTTCCCGCAGGCTGCCGACCTCATTAAGCAGGCTCTGGAAATGGGCCAGTCGCAACTTGAACAAACCGACCGGGATGATCCGCTGTGGATGCTCAAGCAAGCAGGATGATGACGCATTTGCCCGGAGGGCATGATCAGGCGGCCGGTGCCCGTCAGGCGGTGGCCAATCGCCCGGTGAGGGTAATTGCCGTGACCAGCGGCAAGGGCGGCGTGGGCAAGACCAATGTCTCGGTGAACCTGGCCGTGTCCCTTGCCCGCAGCGGCGAGAGGGTAGTGCTGATGGACGCCGACCTCGGTCTGGGCAATGTCGACGTGTTGCTTGGTCTACAGTCACGGGGCAATTTGTCCCACGTGCTCTCCGGCGAGGCCACACTCGACGAGATCATGCTGGAAGGGCCGGAAGGTATCGGCATCCTGCCCGCGGCCAGTGGTGTGGAGCACATGGCGAGCCTGACCGCGGCGGAAAATGCCGGCCTGATCTCGGCGTTTTCCGAGATGCGGTGGCCGGTGGATACCCTGATCGTCGATTCGGCCGCCGGCATCGCCGACTCGGTGGTGCGGTTCGCCCAGGCGGCCAGCGAGGTGGTCGTGGTGGTCTGCGACGAGCCGGCCTCGATCACCGATGCCTACGCCGTCATCAAGGTGCTGTCACGAGATCACGACGTGACGCGCTTTCACGTGATCGCCAACATGGTGCGCGATGCCGCCGAAGGGCGGCGCTTGTTCGAGAAGTTGGCGGTAGCCTCCAAGCGGTTTCTTGACGTGACGCTGACGCACATGGGGTCGGTGCCCTTCGACGACTACCTGCGCCGCGCGGTGCAGCGCCAGAAGACCGTCGTCAGTCTCTACGGTGGGGCCAAGTCGACCCGGGCGTTCACCGCCATGGCCGACCGGGTGCACCAGTGGCCTCAGCCGCGCGGACCCGAGGGACAACTGCAGTTTTTCGTCGAACGGTTGGTCAACAACGCCGAGCTGGATCCCGAGAATTTGCTATGAACGCACGCGCCATGTATCAGAACGTGCAGGCCGGATCGACAGAGGCGCTTATCGCCCGGCATGCCGATCTGGTCAAACGGGTGGCCTTTCACCTGTTGAGCCGGTTGCCTTCCCACGTCCAGGCCGAGGATCTGATTCAGGCCGGCATGGTGGGATTGCTCGACGCCGCCCGCCTGTTCGATGGCGAAAAGGGCGCCTCCTTCGAGACCTACGCCGGTCTGCGCATCCGTGGTGCCATGCTCGACGAGGTGCGTCGCAACGACTGGGCGCCCCGATCGGTGTATCGTCGTCAACGGGAGATTGGTCAGACCGTTGCCACGATCGAGGCTGAAACGGGTCGCGAGGCGCGGGATGTCGAGGTGTGCGAGCGGATGGGCATTACCCTCGACGAGTATCATGCCGCTCTGAGCGACTCCTCGGTCGTGCACGTGACCTCCCTTGATCACGGCGGGGACCAGGAGGATGAAACCTTCGACGTCGGCGATCATGCCAGCCGTCGGCCCGATGAGGAATTGGCCGAGAACGATTTCCAGCAGGATCTCGCCGCGCACATCGACGAACTCCCCGAGCGGGAGCGACTGGTGATGTCGCTATATTATGTCGATGAACTCAACCAGAGAGAGATCGGCGCGGTACTCGGTGTAAGTGAGTCGCGGGTATGCCAGATCCACAACAAGGCGATCATGCGCCTGAAGACGGCCATGAACGCCTGGCGATGACCTTTCGGTAGTCGGGCTCAATCTTTTTCCGCCGCGGCCGATAACTCGGAATAGCGAATTTTTGAACAAGGCAACATGCCTGGCACTGACACATAAAATCCAGGGGCGAAAATGGACCGAAACATGAAGATCCTTGTGGTTGATGACTTCTCCACGATGCGCCGGATCATCAAGAACCTGCTCAAGGAGCTTGGTTTCACCAATATCGAGGAAGCCGATGACGGCCAGACGGCGCTGCCGTTACTCCGTAAAGGCAATTTCGACTTCCTGATCACCGATTGGAACATGCCGGGCATGACCGGTATCGACCTGCTGCGGGCGGTGCGTGCCGAAGAGAATCTGGCGAAGCTGCCGGTATTGATGGTGACAGCCGAGGCCAAGCGCGAACAGATCATTTTCGCGGCCCAGGAAGGCGTCAACGGCTACATCGTCAAACCGTTCAATGGGGCAACACTCAAAGGCAAGATCGAGAAGATCTTCGAACGGGTCGAGTCCTAAGGCGGCGGCATGAGCGAAAAACCACAAGAATTCGAGCCGCTCGTCGACCGCGAGAAACGCCTCGCCGATGCCCGCGCCCTAGTCGACGCCATCGAAAACGAAGATAACGGCCGCGAGGCGGCCCTGATCGGCGAACTCACCGCCGCTTATTCGGGCAACATCTTCGACGAAGTCGGGCGCATGACTCGCGAGGTGCATGACACCCTGCGGAGCTTTGCCGAAGACCAGCGCCTGGGGGCATTGACCGAGGAAGAGATGCCCGACGCACGCGACCGGTTGCGCTACGTGATCACCCTCACCGAGCAAGCGGCAACGCGAACGCTCTCGATCACGGAAGAGGCCACCCCGATCGCCGAGCAGATCGTGGATCGCTCCCAGCGGCTCAAGGACGAGTTGGCTAAAGTCGCGGCCAGCGAGGCCGATAATCCCAGGCTGGCAGGTGTGGTCGACTCCATGAGCCGTTACCTGGACTCGACCAGCCGTCGCAGCGAACAGCTCAAGGCCCAATTGACGGAGGTCATGATGGCCCAGGAGTTTCAGGATCTTTCCGGGCAATTGCTGATGCGCGTGATCGACCTGCTGGAACAGCTGGAAAACAAACTGGTTAGCCTGTTGCAGATCACCGCCCCCGTGGGCGGCGGAAATACTGCATCCAAGCAATCCGAGCGGGTGGAAGACGGTGTCGGGCCGCAACTGCCGACCGCGGGCGACAGCGTGGTCAAGAACCAGGACGATGTCGACGACCTGCTGGAAAGCCTGGGTTTTTGATCGCAATTTTAGGTTGGAGAGTGTCGTACGCGAGAGCGGGCGTTCCACCTGGCAAAAAGCAAACACCGTGACCAGTACCGATGGCCGGTAGTGGATGGCACAGAGCGATTGAGAGGCAAGCATGGCATTCGAACCCGACAACGAGCTGTTGCAGGACTTCCTGATTGAGGCCGGCGAACTGCTCAATGGCCTGGACGAACAACTGATCGAACTTGAGCAGTCCCCCGATGACGCGGACCGACTCAATTCGGTGTTTCGGGCGTTCCACACCATCAAGGGCGGGGCGGGCTTCCTCGAAGTCCATCCGTTGGTCGAGATTTGCCACGGTGCCGAGGACACCTTCAACCTGCTGCGCAACCACGAGATCCGCATGAATAGCCGGATCATGGATGTCATGCTGCAGGTGATCGACTCCCTCAACGGCATGTTCGACCGATTGCGTGCCGGCCAGTACCCCGAATCGGTTTCCCCGGAATTCCTCAAGGAGATCGAGGCGCTTGCTCGTCCCGAGGCGGCGGCACCTGTAAAGCCGAAAGCCGAGCCTGAGTCCAATCCTGTGCCCGCCGCCGAGGCGGCAGTGGCCACAGAAGATGACGCCTTCGACCGCATGCTTGCCGATCTCGATGCCGCGGAGTCCTCCGGGGCGGATTCAGTGGCTCCAGAGGCTTCAAACGCCGCTGATGATGATCTGATCACCGACGACGAATTCGAAAACCTGCTGGATGAACTGCATGGCAAGGGGCAGTTTCAAGCCCCCCAAGCCAGTCCGGAGGCCGAAAAGGTCGCCTCGGCGACGGCCGAGTCCGACGAGATCACCGACGAGGAATTCGAAGCCGTGCTCGACGAGTTGTACGGCAAAGGCAAATCCCCCACGGCAGATGACGAATCGGCAGTGGCTCCGGCGAGCGACGCGGCGCCCAAGGCCGCGCCTCAGCCCAAGCCGCCCTCCAAGTCATCAGCATCCGCCGGCTCGGAAAAGAAGGCCGAGCCGGCAGCCAAGGCCAAATCGCCCGAGGCCCACAAGCCGCCGGTCGAAACCACGGTGCGTGTCGATACCGAACGCCTAGACAGCATTATGAACCTGGTGGGCGAGCTCGTGTTGGTGCGCAACCGCATGAATACGCTCAAGTCGACCTTCGAGAACGAGGAAATCTCCTCGGTGATCGCCACCCTAGATATGGTCACTTCCGATCTGCAGGGTGCCGTGATGAAGACGCGCATGCAGCCGGTCAAGAAGGTTTTCGGGCGCTTCCCGCGCGTGGTCCGAGACACCGCGCGCACCTTGGGCAAGGAGGTCAATCTCGAGCTCGAGGGCGAGGATACCGATCTGGACAAGAATCTGGTCGAGGCGCTGGCCGATCCGCTGATCCACTTGGTGCGCAATGCTGTCGATCACGGCATCGAGATGCCCGACCAGCGCGAGCAGGCCGGCAAGCCCCGGGCAGGTACGGTGCTGCTCTCGGCGGCCCAGGAAGGCGATCATATCCGCTTGTCCATCCGCGATGACGGTTCGGGCATGGATGCCGAGGTCCTGCGTCGCAAGGGTGTGGATAAAGGGATTGTCGACCCGGACGCTGCCGAGCGACTGACTGACCAGGAATGCTTCGAGCTGATTCTCCACCCGGGTTTCTCCACCAAGGACCAGATCTCCGATATTTCCGGACGTGGCGTGGGTATGGACGTGGTCAAGACCGCGATCACCAAACTCTCGGGGACCATCAGCATCGATTCAAGCATGGGCGAGGGCACCCAGATCAACATCAAGGTGCCGTTGACCCTGGCGATTCTGCCGACCCTGATGGTGATCGTCAGTGGTCGCAAGTACGCCGTGGCCCTTTCCGTGGTCAATGAGATATTCGAGATGGCCGACAAGGAGATCAACGTGGTCGATGGCCAGACGACCATCACGGTTCGGGATCGCGCGGTTCCCCTGTTCCGCATGACCGATTGGCTCGGCCTGCGAGGCGAGCCGCCCGGTCAGCGCTCGGAGACCGATCAGGTCGTCATGGTTCAGCATGGCGCGCAGCTGATGGCCCTGGTGGTCGATTCGGTCATCGGTCAGGAAGAGGTGGTGATCAAGCCGCTGGGCGAGTTGCTTCGCATCGTGGAAGGGTTTGCCGGCGCGACCATCACCGGCGACGGGCATATCGCGCTGATCCTCGACCTGCCAGGCATGGTGCGACGCAATGCCGGCCGCGGGCATCAACGCATGCGATCGGTGGCCTGATCCATGCCCATCCGGATTCTGATCGTTGATGATTCCCTGTTTTTCCGCCGGGCGCTGCGAGAAGTTTTCTCCAGCGACCCCCGGCTGGAAGTGGTCGGTGAGGCATCCAATGGCCGCCAGGCCGTCCTCAAGGCCTGCGAGCTCAAGCCGGACATCATGACCATGGACGTGGAGATGCCGATCATGGACGGCATCTCCGCGGTCCGGCGCATCACCGAACGTTGCCCCACGGCGATCCTGATGCTGTCCGCGCTGACCAAGGCCGGTGCCGAGGCAACCCTCGATGCCCTCGATGCCGGCGCGGTGGACTTCTTCCCCAAGAATGGCGACGACCCGGACGACACCCTGGCGCGTTCGGGGCGCCGGCTGTGTTCGCGGGTGCGCATGCTGGCGCTGCGCTCCCAGCGCGAAAATGGCCGCGCTGGCGGATCGGCACCGGCGGCCACGGAGAGGGCGGCCCCCCCGCCAAGACCCGCCACGTATTCCGCGGGAACGCGCCAGCAAAGGGCGGCGCCCAGCGGTTTTCTCAGTCGTCAGGGTCTTGTCGTGATCGGTGCCTCGACCGGTGGCCCGGCGGCGGTGCCGGCGGTTCTAGGCAAACTGCCGACCGGTTTTCCCCTGCCGATTCTCATCGCTCAGCACATGCCTGGAGCGTTTACCGGACCGTTTGCCCAGCGCCTTAATGATTCCATGCCCATCCAGGTGATCGAGGCCAAGGACGGCGAGGTCCTGCGCCCGGGGGTCGGTTACGTGATTCCCGGCGGTCAGCACGGCGAGATAGCGGGACGCCACGGCGCTTATAAGCTGAACCTGCGCGCGCCCGTGAGCAATGAACATTACCGTCCCAGCGTCACCCTTGCCTTTTCCTCGGCGGCCCGGGTGGCGGGGGACGACCTGCTGGCGGTCGTCCTTACCGGTATGGGTGATGACGGCGCTGACGGCGCCCGCGACGTGGTGGCGAAAAATGGGCACGTCTGGTCCCAGGATCAGGCGAGCAGTGTCATCTACGGCATGCCGGCGGCGATCGCCAAGGCCAATCTGGCGGAAGCCATCCTGCCGCTGACGCAGATCGGCGCGGCCATTGGAGGAGCATTGCGATGAAGATATGGGCGGTTGCCAACCAGAAGGGCGGGGTGGGTAAAACCACCACCAGCGTCTCGCTCGCCGGTCATCTCGCCCGCCAGGGCCGTCGTGTCCTGCTGGTCGATCTCGACCCGCATGGCTCGATGACGGTCTATTTCGGCATGGAGCCGGAGGCGCCGGGGGCGAGCGTGTACTCGCTGTTCAAGTCGGCCGCCGACGGTCAGCCACTCGACCCCACGCGCGTGGTGCATCCCACCTCCTTCGACGGCATCAGCCTGATGCCGGCATCGACCGCGTTGGCCACCCTCGATCGCCAACTCGGCATGCGCGACGGTATGGGTCTGGTGCTCAAGCGGGCGATCGAGCGCATCCGCGACGACTACGACTACGTGCTGATCGACTGCCCGCCCATTCTGGGCGTGACCATGGTCAATGCGCTTGCCCTGGCCGAGTTTCTGATCGTGCCGGTGCAGACCGAATTTCTTGCCCTCAAGGGTCTCGAGCGCATGCTGCGCACATTGGCGATGGTGCAGCGCTCGCGACAGCAGCGGCTGGAATACGTGATCTTGCCGACCATGTTTGACCGTCGCACACGCGCCTCCCATGACACGCTCCGCATCTTGCATGATCGCTACGATGACGATGTCTGGCCGGACGTAATACCGGTCGATACCCAATTCCGCGAAGCCAGCCGGCTGGGCAAGCCCTTGCCGTGGATCAACCCGAGCGCACGCGGCAGCCAGGCATATGGGGCATTCCTGGGTTGGCTGGAGTCACACGTGAGCGAGGCCGCTCCCGACATGGAGACCATTCCGCCCTCGCCGAGTGCTCAGGTCAAGGAGTCACGCTGATGGCAATCGAAAAACAGCATGCTGGGGAGCGCCATTCGATGGTGGACCAGGACGCCGCCATCACCGACTACCTCGATGGGCTGCTGCGCGATCCGGATGGTCCCGAGCCAATCTCGCCGCAGCCGCCTCGGACTCGCCGGGCCCCCGGCCTGAAGGTGATCAATGTCGCCGAATCGGTCGAGGAGGAGGCGCTCACCGAGGATCTGCCGGACCCGACCGACACCACCACGGCCGACTCGCCTTCCGAGGTAACGCCTTCGTCTGCCTCGCAAGCACCGGAGACGCCATCGGATACGGTCACTGCCGATCCGGAGGCGATTGTCGAGCAGTCTGCTGATAGTGCCGAGGAAACCGCTGAGGAGCCAATGCTTGAGGCTCCAACAGACGCCGACGCCGACGCCGAAGACGTGGCCTCCGAGGCTTTCGGCGTGGAAAATGCAGTCGTCGATCAGCCCACGGAGGTGGAGCAGACAGAAGAGCCTGCTGGGTCGGCTGAGATCGGAGAGGCGTCTCCTTGGGGCTGGTTGCGTGTCGGAAAGATGCTGATGGCATTGCCTGCACAAGACATCGTTTCCCGACATCCCGAGCCGACGTTGACGCCGGTACCCGGTGCACCGGCACATATTGCCGGCTCATTGGAGGTAGACGGCCGTCCGCGGCTGATTCTGTCGCTTGCCGGTCTCACGGGAGCGCGTTCACGAGCGGACGCGGATCAGGAAGTATTCCTTCTCGGCAACGGCGGCCTGTGGGGCGTGATGGGAGAACGGGTCGAGCAACCGGCCGCGCTGAAAGCCAAAGCGGTGGAATGGCGTTCGGACGAACAACGACAAGCGCGTCGCGGCTGGTTGGCCGGCACCGCCCCCTCGGCCGGCGTGGCCGTGCTGGACGCGCAGGGACTGAGAGCGGCGTTGAAGAACCGTAACTGAGCGGCTGTCGGTCGCCAGGGCAAGAAAACGAGGGTTGAGAGATGACGGAACAAGCAATGCAACAGCGGCAAACCCCGGAAGAATACGACGAGGAGTTCGAGGCGCAGGACAAGGGGCCGCTGTCGCGCTGGGTCAGCTTCACGGTGGACGAGGAAATCTACGCGCTCAATGTCCTGGATGTCCAGGAGGTGCTAAGGGATGCCGAGATCACGCCTATCCCGGGCGCGCCGGACTCCATCCTCGGCATCATCAATCTGCGTGGCAACGTGGTTACCGTGGTGGATGCGCGGATCTTCTTCGGTCTCGAGGAAAAGAAGCACGACGAGAACAGCCGCGTCATGGTGATCGAGGTGGCGTCAGGGGAGATCGTCGGTCTGGTTGTCGACAGCGTCGCCGAGGTGATCGCCTTTCCGGAGTCGGTGGTCGATCAGGCGATGATGTCAGTGAACGACGACCGGGCGCGACATATTCTCGGCATCGTGCCCCAGGATGAGAAATTGATTATCCTCGTCGACATGAAGAGTCTTTCCGACATTACCGCCACATGACTGTCCCCGTGATCTGGGTTACCGCCGTCGCGCTGGTTCTCGCGCTGATCGGTCTGCTGGTGACACTGCGTAGCTACCGTGGCTTGCGCCACGCCCAGCTGACCCGAGAGCGCTGGTTCCAGCACCAGATGGAGCGACTGGAGCGCGAGCATCGCGGTCTGGAGTCCGCCTTGGCGGGATTCGGGCGTCATCTTGACCACGTGGACGAGCGTGCCGGGCAACTTGAGGAGCGGGTGACGCAACTCAATGCGCGGATTGACGCGGTTGCCGCCGCGGACGACGACGAGCCCGGGTTCGGGCACGCGCTGCGCCTGGCGGCCCAGGGGCGGGTGAGCGTCGAGGAACTGATCGATGATTTCGGTCTGTCCGAAAGCGAAGCGCTCCTGTTGATGCGTGTCAACCGCCCCGACGAGGAACGCGCCTCGGGGCGTTGAACATCCCTCTGCGTGGGGGATCCCCTCTATTGATGGCCGGCCGATTCCGTCGCCGGCCTCGATCTATTCTTCCTGATCCGCCTTCTTTCGGATGTTTTGGCGCAAGGCCTCGCGCACCGGCGTGGTGTCGGGGCGTTGGGCATGCCAGAGATAGAAGCTCTCGGCAGCCTGTTCGACCAACATGCCCAGCCCGTCGAGCGGCCGTCCGCCGCGGGCCTCGGCCCACTGCATGAACACAGTCGGTTCGGCGCCGTAAGCCATGTCGTAGGCGACGGTGTGTGCGCCCACCAACCCATCCGGCAGGGGCGGAAGCTGGGCCGTGAGGCTGGCGGGAGTGGCGTTGACAATCAGGTCGAACAGGCTTTCCTCGATGCCTTCGAGCGGAGAGCCGGAAAGACGGCATTCGCCCGCCGCGTCGCGGAATTCCTCCACCAGGCCGTAGGCGCGCTCCGGATTGCGGTTGGCGATCAGGACCTCCTGCGGTGCTTGCTCGAGCAGCGGGGCGAGCACGCCGCGGGTCGCCCCACCGGCACCCAGGATCAGGATCCGCTTGTCGTCAAGCGTGACCCCGTGGAAGGCAAGATCGTTGACCAGCCCGACGCCGTCGGTGTTGTCGGCGTAGACAGGCTTGTCGGCCGAGTCGGGGAATACCAGGGTATTCGCTGCCAGAGCCCGCTCAGCCCGCGGGCTGCGGCGTTCGGCAAGGTCAAACGCCTCGAGCTTGAATGGGACCGTGACGTTCATTCCCCGGCCGCCCCGCTCGCGGAACGCATTCACCGCTTCTTCGAAGCCGTCGATGGCGGCCCAGAGCTTTTCATAGGTCAGGTCGATGCCTAGTTGCCGGGCAAAGCTCTGGTGAATCATGGGGGAGCGCGAATGCTCGATCGGATTGCCGATTACGGCGAAAAGCTGGGACATGATGGTGTCTTGTCAAAGGTTCAGGGGGGCGAGATTCTCACGCGACCAGCAGGCCCGCTCGGCGGCGTTCTCCGGGCGATTCAGATACTTCAAGTGCCGGTCGATGCGTTCGATACGGTGACGTAATCCCTCACCGTTTGCAACCTGGATGGAGAGCCCCGGACGGGCATTGAGTTCGAGGATTAGCGGACCCCGGTCCCGGTCGAGGACCACGTCCACCCCGATGTACCCCAAGCCGGTGATGTCGCTGCAAGTGGCGGCCATCTCGAGCAGTGACTGCCACCCCGGAATCTCTACTCCCTGGATTGGCTCGAGGGTGTCCGGATGGTGGATCACCTGCGCATTGTGGGCCACCCCATCGAGGGTGCGGCCTAGGGCCATGTCGACGCCCGCTCCGATGGCACCCTGGTGAAGGTTCGCCTTGCCATCGGACTGGCTGGTGGGCAGCCGTACCATGGCCATCACCGGGTAGCCCTTGTAGACGATCGTGCGGATGTCCGGCACGCCCTGGAAACTGATCTTGGCAAACAGTGGCGAGAACTTGACCCGGTATTCGATCATGGCCACGTCGGGCCGGCCGCCCAGGCTGTAGGCCCCGGCGAGGATGTTGGATATGTGGAGCGCAATCGCGTCGATGTCGATCGGTCGGCCCGACCCCCGCCGGTAGACCAGGGGGTGATCGGACTGCTTGCCGTCGATTACCAGGATGCCGTCGCCACCGGCGCCGTTGGCCGGCTTGATGACGAATTCCTCGTGCTGGCCGACCAGCTTTGAGAGCCCCTTGAATTCGTGGGTGGTTCGGATCACTCCGTAGAGTTCCGGTACGTAGAGGCCCGCCTCGACGGCTAGCTCTTTGCTCAATAGCTTGTCGTCGACCAGCGGGTAATAGCGCCGCGTATTCAACTCGGCGATGAACTCCCCATTGCGCTGGTTCATGCCCAGCACGCCAAGTTCGCGCAGCCGTCGAGGTGATATCGGCCAGTTGATCGCCATCAGCGGTTGTCCCCGGCTGAGTCGGGACGACGTGCCTGGGCCAGCGTCTTGAAGGCGCGGAACCGGAACAACTCGGTCAGCCGGTAGCCGGTGTACCGGCCCAGCAGCAGCGTCACGGCAAGCACCACCAGCAGTAGTTCCGGGAAGACGAAGAACAGATGGGTCACGTAGTCATTGACCATGACCAGATAGGCGAGCGCGGCGACGGCAAGTGAGCCGGCCCCCTGGGTGAGGGCGTCCGCTGGTCCGTGCTCCTCCCAAACGATTGACACCCGTTCGATGGTCATCGCGAGGATGACCATGGGGAACAGGCCGACCGACAGGCCGATCTCGATGCCGAGGCGATGCGAGACGATGCTGGTCAGCGCCATCAGCAGGATCACCACGATCACCACCGACGCCAGTCGCGGCACGAGCAGCAGCTTGAGGTGCTCGAGGTAGAAGCGGATCACCAGCCCCATTGCCACGATCAGCGTGAACAGCATCACGCCACCGATCAGCTGCGTCTCACGAAATGACAGCGCGATCAGTACCGGCATAAAGGTGCCAAAGGTGCGGATGCCGATCACATTGCGCAGCAACACGATGATCAAGGCGCCCAGGGGCACCAGTAGCAGCACCCGGTAGGTATTCTGGGCGTCGATCGGCAGGTCGAGCAGCGAGAAGTCGATCAGCCGCGAATTGACGATGCTTGACTGGAGCCGGGCGGTTTCCACCGCATCACGCAGGTTGCGCGTGCTGGCGAACGTCAGTTCGGCCCCCTTGAGTCCCGAGCTGTCCAGCGCCGGCCGGTCGCCGTGCCACCAGACCAGGAAGTGGCGCGGATAGCCCAAGCTGCCAGTGCGCGGATCGATCGGTACCCAGCGCCGCGAATTGTGCACCTCGAGCCAGGTGGTCGGGCGTAGATTGCGCCCCTCGTCGGTGAGCGTCACGCCGTGTGTCATGCGGGCCGGGATGCGCGCGATCGAGAGCAGGCGGATGGCCAAGCGGGTCCGCTCGGTCTCGGTAGCATCGGGTTTGAGAAACGCGGCGATGTTCTCGTGCGGGTTGGCGGCATTGACTTCCTTGACCAGCAGGGTGGCGAAGGTCTGGATGTCTGCCGAGGTGGCGCGAATCTCCTCGATGAACGCCTCGGCTGCAGACTTGAGCGGTTCCTCGAGTTGCGGTGGATCCGCCGGTCCGGGGTAGGGAGAGGGCTGGATCTCTTCCTGGGCCCGATAGACGGTGGCCTGGTAGTAGAGCGTCTGCTTGCCCTCGGGGTCGCGCTTGGTCCAGACCGCTTCCCGCTGCCGTTTGGTGAACTGGTTGGTCAGCCCCCAGCCGCGGGAGACATAGCTTTCGTCGAGCACCGAGTAATGCGGCGGATCGGTGGGGAGGGCGAAATGCACCGAGGCCGGTGCCTGGCCCGGATTCACCGCGATCTGTGCCTCGACCGTCCAGGTCTCTGTCTCCCGGTCCGGCGTCAAGGGGAAGCCCAGGGTGTTGTATTTGTACCAGGCGACCGACAAGCCGACGACGGTCAGCAGCAGCACAACGAACAGTAGGTGAAGACGTCTCATGATCGCGGGCAGGACTCCGGGCGGGGCGGCAGGAAAGGGTTGTCAGGAGGGGGTAGACCGTGGCCCGGTCGCAAGTTCCCCCAGTATCCGGTTTCCCCAGGATCTGGGCCGGTGGCCGCGGCGATCAATCGCAGCTTGGCGCGCGGGTGTTCTTGACGGAGGAGTCCACCAGCACGTGGCCCGCGAGGTGATTTCGACCCACCAGCAGAGGATAGTTCCACTTCTTGCGCGAGGTCAGGCTGACCTCATCGGATATGAGTCGATCGCCAATGCAGAAATCCAGATCCACCACATAGCGTTCCTGCGAGTCCTTGCCATGACGCTTGATGTGGACGATGCGGGTGATCGGCTCTTCGAGGATCTGGCGTTCTTCGGTGTCGCGGTTGACTACCGTGAAGCGAACCCAGTCTTCGTCGTCCTTTTCGAACTTTTCGATCTCGCGGGCATCGATCGACGAGGTGGTCGCCCCGGTATCGAGCTTCGCGCGCATGTGGCGCTCCAGCTCCATGACCCGCACATCCTCGATGTAGCCGAAAATCTGCTTGTGCGTCTTGTCTTTGGCCTGGGCCGGGGCGGCCAGAAAAGAGACGGCCAGAAAACAGGCCAGCATGGCAGCGCTCAGTAGGCCGGAACGCGCGATTCGATATCCGCGCATGGATTTACCCGTCAATCTTGCGAATGTCTCCGTCTGCGGTGCCCAGGATCAGCACATCCGCCGGGCGGAGGGCGAAAATGCCAACGGTTACGACTCCGGGGATGTCGTTGAGTTCGGTTTCCAGCTTGGCAGGTTCCATGATGCGCAGGTTGTGCACGTCGAGGATCTGGTTGCCATTGTCGGTGACGAAGCCGTCGCGATAGACCGGCTGGCCGCCGCGCTTGACCAGCTCGCGGGCGATCATGCTGCGGGCCATGGGGATCACCTCCACCGGCAGGGGAAAGGCGCCGAGCACGTCGACCAGCTTGGTTTCGTCCGCGATGCAGACGAATTTTTTCGCCATGTGGGCGATGATCTTCTCGCGGGTCAGTGCGCCACCGCCGCCCTTGATCAGTTGCAGGTTCTCGTTGGACTCGTCGGCGCCATCCACATAGACGGGGATCTCGTTGACGCTGTTGAGATCGAACACCTCGATGCCGTGGTCGCGCAGACGCTTTGTGCTGGCCTCGGAGCTCGAAACCGCCCCTTCGATGCGGTTCTTGATCTTGGCCAGTTCGTCAATGAAGAAGTTGACGGTCGAGCCGGTGCCCACGCCCACCACGCTGCCGGATGGAACGTAATCGATCGCTGCCTGAGCGGCCAGCTGCTTGCCTTGGTCGGTGTTATTCATGTTCTTGTCACTCTGATGCTTGCAAAGAGACGACGCGGTGGCCGGCCGCCGCGCGCGTCGCGTTTCTGTTAACCTTTATGGTATATCACTCCAACCATCGGGCGGGCAAGATCGTCCGTCTCAACCCCATCCATGAGGTGCCGATTTGACGCCGCTGCTGCGCGACTATCTCGAGGAAATCCTCAAGGCCCGAGTCTATGACGTGGCTATCGAGTCGCCACTCCAGCAGGCGCCGCTGCTCTCCGAGCGCATCGGCAACCGGGTGTTGCTCAAGCGCGAGGACATGCAGCCGGTGTTCTCCTTCAAGCTGCGCGGCGCCTACCACAAGATTCACAAGCTCTGGTCCGCCGGCCAGCTGGGCAAGGGCGTGATCGCCGCTTCCGCCGGCAACCACGCCCAGGGCGTGGCCCTGGCCGCGCAGACACTGGGTTTGCGCGCCGTGATCGTGATGCCGGAGACGACGCCGCCGATCAAGGTGGATGCCGTGCGCCGCCGCGGTGCCGAGGCCGTGCTGGTGGGTGATGCCTTCGATGATGCCTTCGCCCATGCCAAGCAGTTGATCGCTTCCGAGGGGTTGACCTACATCCCGCCTTACGACGACCCGGACATCATTGCCGGGCAGGGCACCGTCGGTGCCGAGATCCTGCGTCATCACCCCGATCCGATTCACGCGATCTTCGTTCCCGTCGGCGGGGGAGGGCTGATTGCCGGCGTGGCCGCCTACGTTAAGGCCCTGCGGCCTGATATCCGGGTGATCGGGGTCGAGCCGGAGGACGCGGCCTGTCTGGATGCGGCGATGAAGGCCGAAGAGCGGGTCATTCTCGACCAGGTGGGCCTGTTCGCGGACGGGGTCGCCGTGCGTCAGATCGGCGAGCACACCTTCAAGGTGGCACGCGAGGCGGTCGACGAGGTAGTCACCGTCAACACCGACGAAATGGCCGCGGCCATCAAGGACATCTTCGACGACACCCGCAGCATCGACGAACCGGCCGGGGCATTGGCCACCGCCGGTCTCAAGAAGTATGCCCGCCTGCACAACCTGAGCGGTGAGACGCTGGTGGCGATCGCGTCGGGCGCCAACATGAACTTCGACCGGCTGCGATTCGTCGCGGAGCGCTCGGAAATCGGCGAGCGGCGCGAGGCCCTCTACGCGGTGACCATCCCTGAGCGGCCGGGCAGTTTCCTGGCCTTCTGTGAACTGCTGGGACGGCGCCAGATCACCGAGTTCAACTACCGCTACGCCGATGCCGAGCAAGCGCACATCTTCGTCGGCATCAAGCTACCCGAGCAGGACGACCGCTATCGGGTGCTGGAACGACTGGCCGCCGCTGATTACCCGGTGATCGATCTGACCGACAACGAGATGGCCAAGCTCCACGGTCGGCACATGGTGGGTGGGCATGCCGGCGACATTCCCGAGGAACGCTTGTTCCGGTTCGAATTTCCCGAGCGTCCCGGCGCGCTGCTGAAATTCCTCTCCCAACTGGGAGCGCGCTGGAATATCAGCCTGTTCCACTATCGTAACCACGGGGCCGATTACGGCCGCGTGCTGGTCGGCATCCAGGTCCCTGAGGCAGAAGTCGGTGAACTGACGGCCTATCTCGAAGCCCTCCGCTATCCCTACTGGCCCGAAAGCGACAATCCCGTCTACCCGCTCTTCCTCGCCTAGAAACGGTTGAACGGATTCAAAAAACCGCGCCCTGGGATGACTCTGAGGCGCGGTTTTTTTGTCCTCATCGCCGGCAGGGAGCTGTCTCAGCCCCGTTCTTCGAGCGACAGGATGTGCTCGAAATGTTCCTTGCTCACCGGCATGATCGACAGGCGATTGCCGCGCCGGACCAGGGGCATCTCTTCGAGGACCGGGTCGGCCTTGAGCTCGGTCAGCGGGATGACGCGCTTGGTATGGCGGACGTACTTGACGTCGACCAGGTACCAGCGGGGCTTGTCGGGATCGGATTTCGGGTCGTAATACTTCTCGTCCGGGTCGAATGCCGTCTGATCGGGGCGCGGCTGGCTGGCGATCTCCATGATGCCCACGACGCCCGGCACCTTGGTGTTGGAGTGATAGAAGAAGGCCCGATCGCCCGGCTGCATCTGATCGCGGATCATGTTGCGCGCCTGGTAATTGCGGATGCCATCCCAGGGTTCGGTGCCGACCCGTTCGAGGTCGTCGATGGAGAAGGCATCGGGCTCGGATTTCATCAGCCAGTAGGCCATGACGGGGCTCCTGTGAGTTAGTGCGGGTTTAGGTCGGTATCTTGCCGGCGGCCGAGAGGCGCGTGTCGATAATGGCTGTGTCGGTGACGATGTAGTCCAGTGGCTGATCCCAGGCATCGGTCGGCAGGGATGGCACCTCCTGGCAGCCGAAGGCCACGCCAATGGCCAGCGGACGGCGGCCGTGGCGCAGTGCCAGCGCGCGGTCGTAAAAGCCGGCTCCCATACCGAGTCGGTTGCCCTGGGTATCGAAACCCACCAACGGGATCAGCAGGGCATCAAGGCTGTTGAGTCCACGTTGGCGGTGATCGCCAGATTCGACGATGCCGAACCGGTTGGTGCGCAAACGCGGCATATTGTGTCGGGAACAGGCGGTGCGCGGGTCGGCGCGATGGAAGGCGAGACGACGATCGGGCAGGACGCGCGGCAGCCAGATGTGGCCGCGATGGCGGCGCAGCCAGCCATTGAGTTCGGGCTCGCCGTCGAAGGCACAGTAGGCGGCCACCTCGATCAGGCCCAGTTTGCGAGCCAGGCGTTCGAGTCGGGCCTCGATGCGGCGGATGGCCAGATAGCGAGGAAAGCCGCCCAGCGCTCGTCGGCGCGCGCGCAGTGCTTTTCTCAGGGCGGGCTTGTTCGAATATTGCATGATTCGATGAATGAGGTGTCTTCCAGGGCGCCGCTGGCAACGCTACGACCTTGAACCGATAGGGTTCAAGTCGGGGGCTCCGCCCGGCTCATTAGGCTTTCCGTCGGAACGGACATGCACACAGAACCGCTTGTCGCCCCCTGGGTCGCAAATTAAGGCTCAAGGGATAGAGCGCTGCCTGGCGCACGTCCCAGAAGACTGACTTAATGCTAAGGATGGCGGCGGGGGCTTGCAAGGGGCAATCGCATCATTTTGTCGATTGCGGGCTTTCCGGTTCTTGCATGGCGCGGATGAGGGTGTTGATCCGGCCTTCCAGCTCGCCGTTGTCGAGCTCGTCCGGCAGTGTGAGTTCGCGGCCTTCGAGTAGTTGCCGGGTGATGTTCAGGGCGGCGAGCACCGCGATGCGCTCGGTGCTCAATACCTTGCTGGTCTGGCGGATCTGGGCCATCTCGTCGTTGAGATACTCGGCCGTCCGCAGAAGCATCCCTTGCTCCTCGGGCGGGCAGACAATGCGGTAATCCTTTTCCATGACCCGCACGGTGACGGGGTGATTCGACTGGGGCATCGGGTCAGTCCTCGCGTTCGATGTCGGCCGCCTGATCCTCGAGGCGCCGCAGTTGAGCGGCCAGCTCCTCGATCCGGGCGTGACTGTGCTCGATCAGGTGCCGGAGCTCCCGGTTTTCCTGGGTCAGCAGCTGGGCCTGTCGCCGCAGGTCCAGACGCTCTTCATTCACTTGCTGAGACAGGGTCAGCAATCGCTCGATCTTCTCGGCAAGCCGTTCGGCCATGGCTGTCGTGCTCCGCGTTTGGCTGGTCCTGCTGGGACCGGGCCGGTCCGATGGAACCAACGGTTCCCTATGGAAACCCTGCACGATTCGATGGCATCTCTGGCACGCGGGTTTGCCCGCAATCAAGGCGCCGGACCGAAGACGGGCTCATTGCCCGTCGAGGGACGGCAACGCCGAGTGCGGGCAAACCCGCGTGCCCCGTCCGGGCGGGCCTCCAAGGGCCCATCTGCGGCGTTGCAGCCCTTGTAAAGGGCGACGGCCCTTCACGGCGGGCTGCGCCTTGCATCTAGTCCCTTGGAGGTCCCGCAGAGACGTCATCGAATCGTGCAGAGTTTGCCTATGCCGGAGTCTATCATTTAGCCGTCTTAGCGGTGACAATGTTGCCCGGAGTCTCCGGCCCGTGGACCCCGCCCGCCTGAGGGTGGGGCATTCCGGGGGCACCTGGAGATTGCCGACGAGGGGCAAGGCAAACAAACAGGCTTTTGGGAAGCGGAATGACCGATTACGAAAGACTCCAGCAGGCGCTCGATTCCATGGGTGCCTTGGCCAATCCCAGCGAAGCGCAGGGCGTGCTGATCGGCATGTGGATCGGCGGCGGTCCGGCTGAGCAGTCACGCTGGATCGACGAGCTGGCCGAAGACGAGGATCGATCGCCCGTCGTTCCGGAGGAACTGGCCGACCTGTATCGCCATTTCGTCGAACAGCTGACCGGCGCGGACAATCTGGGCCTGGACCTTGTGCTACCCGGCGAGGATGCCTCCCTGAAGACACAGGTGGAGGGCTTGGTCGATTTCGCCCAAGGCGTGCTCTATGGCTATGCCATCGAGAACGGACCGGCGCGTCGAGCGTTGTCGGAGGAGGCCCGCGAGGTGTTCGATGACCTGGGCGATATCGCCCAGCTGGACACCGAATCCGTCAAGACCGAGAACGACGCCTTTGACCTGCACCAGATCGAGGAATACCTCAGTTCGGCCCTGCTGGTCATGTACTTGCAGTTGCATCCGCCGGTACCGGAGAGTGCCGGTTCCCAGCGGTTGCAGTAGACACTTTCGACAGAGACAGGGGAAAGGCAAGGCATGCAGGCTATCGGTCCGTCTCCCACCGAGCGAAACGAATACCAACGTCGCCGCAAGCGGCTGGTCAAGGCGATCGGCAAGCGTGGCGTCGCCGTGATCCCGGCGGCCACAGAGCAGTTACGCAACCATGACAACCCCTGGCCGTTCCGCCAGTCGAGCGATTTTCATTACCTTACCGGCCTGGTCGAGCCCGATGCGCTGCTGGTGCTCTGCCCCAAACGGATCGAGGGGGAAGTGGTTTGTTTTGTGAGTCCCCGCGACCCAGAGCGAGAGCGATGGGAAGGTCCGCAACTGGGGGTCGACGATGCCCCGCGGGTACTCGGCGTGGACCAGGCCTTCGCCATCGACGAGCTCGATGAGCGGCTGCCCGAACTGCTGAGCGGCTACGGCAAGCTCTACCTGCCCTTTGCCGAGCACGAGTGGGTGGGGCGGGCCCTCAGCTGGTTCGACGCATTGCGCCAAGGCGCTCGCGCCGGTGTCCAGCCGCCGGGCACGCTCAAGGATCTGGCCGGTCCGCTGCACGAATTGCGCTTGACCAAATCGGCGAAAGAGATCGATCGGTTGCGCAAGGCGGCCGCGGTTTCCGCGGAGGCCCATCTGGCGGCCGCCCGCGGCGTGCAGGACGGCATCTACGAGTACGAGATTGCCGCGACCCTGCTCAAGGAATTTGCCAGCGCTCACGGCGAGCCCTCGTTCGCCCCCATCGTTGCCGGCGGCTCGAATGCCTGTGTGCTGCACTACCGTGCCAATGCCGCCGAGCTCAAGGACGGGGACCTGGTCTTGATCGATGCCGGGGCCGAGGTCGACTACTATGCCGGCGACATCACCCGAACCTGGCCGGTCAGTGGCCGGTTCAGCCAGCCGCAGCGACAGCTCTATCAAGTGGTTCTCGACGCGCAAATGGCCGCCATCGAGACCATCGCTCCCGGCGTGTCCTTCGATGATCCTCACCAGGAAGCGGTGCGCGTGATCACGCAGGGCCTGATCGATCTGGGCCTGATCGAGGGGTCCATGGAGGAGGCCATCGAGGTCGGTCGCTACCGGCGGTTTTTCATGCATCGTACCGGCCATTGGCTGGGGTCGGACGTCCACGATGTGGGCCGCTATCGCGTCGACGGCGACTGGCGCGAACTCGAGCCGGGCATGGTGATGACCGTCGAGCCAGGTATCTACGTCAACGACGAGGCGGACGTGCCGGCCGAGTTCCGCGGCATCGGCATCCGCATCGAGGACGACGTGTTGGTCACCGAGGAGGGCCGTGAGGTGCTTACCCGCCAGGTGCCCAAGCAAGTTGAAGAGGTGGAGGCATTGATGAACAGTCACCGTGATCCGGTCAACCAGCCGCTGGAGTAGCCCGCCCATGACTCAATCCACGCAGTCGCAGCAAACCCCGGGTGCCGACCATGACACCGACGTCGTGATTGTCGGCGGCGGTATGGTCGGCGGTGTGCTGGCACGGGCGCTGGCGCTCGACGGCTGGCGTGTCGAGGTGGTCGAGCAGCGGGCGCCCCAGAGTTCCTCGAGTTTCGATCGGCGCCTGACTGCCGTCGCCGATGCCGGCTGGCAATACATGGACACGCTCGGGTTGATCGATCAGCCGCTGGCCGCCGCGGCCCAAGGCATTCGCGAGGTGCGGGTCTTCGACCGCGGGCATTTTGGGCTGACGCGTATCACGGCGCGGTCGGCCGGGGTCGAGGCGCTGGGCTACGTCATGCCCAATCGCGAACTGGGTGAACGCCTGGAGACGCTGCTCCAGCACCCACCGGCGGGGCAGGCTGCGGTTCGCTACCACCGTCCGGCCCGCTACCTGTCTCATGAAACCGACGATGCGGGCGTGAGTGTGCAGATCGCTTCAGACGGTCAGGGCGGGGCGCAACCCACCTGGTTGCGTGCCCGGCTGATGGTGGCAGCCGACGGCGCCGAGTCTCCCGTTCGCGAGCAGGCGGGCCTGTCGGTGCACCGGCGCGAATACGATCAGGTGGCAACCGTGGCCACGGCCATGCCGGCACGCCCCCATCGAGGCGTGGCCTTCGAGTGTTTCACCACGGGCGGCCCCTTGGCGGTGTTGCCTGCCACGGGTGGGCGGGTGTCGCTGGTCTGGGTCGCTCGCGGTGACGAGGCGGAGCGGATCGCCCGGCTGGACGATACCGGCGTTGCCCAAGCGGTCGACACCGCGTTCGGTCATCGCCTCGGGGGCTTTTCCGCCATCAGCCCGCGGGCGCAGTACCCCTTGAGCCTGGTGACCGCCAGCGAGGCAGTGGCCGATCGCTTGGTGGTGCTGGGCAATGCCGCTCATGCCCTGCACCCGGTGGCCGGACAGGGATTCAATCTCTGCTTGCGGGACATCCGCGACCTGACCCGGGTGTTGCGGGCGGATCGCGGCGCCCGTATCGATCCGGGTGCACCGGAGCGTCTGGCGCGGTATCAGTCACTGCGCCAGGCCGACTATCGACGCACCATCGGCCTGACCGACGGTCTGGTGCGCGGTTTCTCGCTCGACCTGCCCCTGCTGGGGCACCTGCGCGGCGCGACCCTCTCGCTGTTCGATGGCGTGGCGCCGCTCAAAAACCGTCTGGTCCGCGCCACTCGGGGGATCGCCTGATGGCCGCGTCCCAGCAAACCGTGATCCGTGGCCAGGTCGTGGTGGTCGGTGGCGGGATGGTCGGCGCTGCGGCGGCACTGGCCCTGGGGCGTCAGGATATCGACGTGGTGCTGGTCGAGCGCGATCCTCCCCGGTCGTTGTCCGGCTCGGACCCCTTTGATCTGCGTGTTTCGGCGCTGGCACCGGCCAGCATCGCGCTGCTCGATCGGATCGGCGCCTGGGCGTCAATCCGCAGCGAGCGTGCCGCGCTGTATCGTCGGATGCGCGTGTTCGATGCCGTCGGTCCCGGTGATCTGACCTTCGATGCCGCCGAGATCGGTCGGCCCTACCTGGGCTACATCGTCGAGAATCGCCGTGTCCAACTGGCGATATGGGACCAATTGGCGGACTGCGACAACGTCGTTTCGGTGACCGGCAGCCAGCCCTCGCGTCTGGAGCAGTCATCGCAGGCCGCGCGCCTTGTCCTCGAGGACGGACGCGAGGTGAGCGCCGATGTGGTCATCGGCGCCGATGGCCAGCGGTCCTGGGTGCGCGAGGCGGCCGGTATCGGAGCCGATACCCACGATTACACGGTGGCCGCGCAGATACTCTCGGTAGAAACCGCCTATCCGCAGCAGGACATCACCTGGCAACGCTTCACGCCGGATGGCCCCCAGGCTTTCCTGCCACTGGCCGGCGCGCGCGGTTCGCTGGTCTGGTATGACCGACCCGAGCAGGTCCGTGCCCGGCATGCCCTGGAGCCCGAGGCCCTGCGTGTCGAGGCGATGAAGCATTTTCCCCCCGAGCTGGGCGAGCTCGAGTCGGTCGCCGGACAAGGCTGGTTTCCCATTCGACGGTTGCACGCGCACCGCTACGGAGCCGAGCGCGTCATTCTCGTCGGAGACGCCGCCCACTCGATTCATCCGCTTGCAGGGCAGGGGGCCAACCTGGGCTTTGCCGATGTCGCCGCGCTGGACACGGTCGTCGCCGAAGAAATCGGTCGCGGTCGGCGGCTGGGCGATGAGCGGATCGCGCGACGCTACGAACGCATGCGCCGGGCGGACAACCAGTTGGTGCAATCCTTGATGGACGGGTTCGACCGGGGCTATCGCCGCCGGGATCCCCTGACGGTGGCCGCCCGCACCGCCGCCACGCAGCTGGTTGCCGGCCTGCCGCCACTACGCCGCTGGATGACGCGCATGGCCGGGGGGCAGCGGCTTGGCGACTAGACACCCCTCCAGCTTGCCGAAAAAAAACAACGCCCGGCTGTTGATCAGTTGGGGGCTGAAGCTGACCCGTGCGCTGGGCATCGCCGGGGTGGCCGACTACGAGAGTCGGACCGCGCAACGTTGGGCCATGCGACTGGAGCTGCCTTTGTTGCTGATCACGCTCTGGGTCCCGTTCCAGTGGTATCTGGTGCATGCTGGACAACTGGAGGAGGGGCAAGGGTTCTGGGTCGACCAGCTGATCTGGGGCTTTTTCCTGATCGAGCAACTGATTCTTCTTTTCCTCGTCAAGGACAAGGCGTTCTACCTCAAGACCAACTGGTTGCTGGCAACAGTCGTCTTGGCCGGTCTGCCGCTGATATTCCTTCAGGCGTCGCACTTCCTGCTAAGCCTGAGATTGCTACGGGGGCTGCTGATCCTGATCACGGCCGTGCGAATCGGTCGGCGCTATTTTCGCGAGCTCGGCCGGCACGTTTTTTTTGCCATCGGGTTGATGACTGCCTTTCTGGTAGTGCTGGGCGGCTCGTTGATGCCGGTCCTCGAGCCCGAGACCTTTCAGGACTTCGAGGACGGCGCTTGGTGGGTCCTGGTAACCCTGTCCAGCGTCGGTTACGGCGACATGGTCCCGCAGACCGAGGCGGGCAGAGCCATGGGATTTTTGTTCGTCAGTATGGCGGTTATCTGGCTAAGTCTCATCAGCGCCTCCATTGCTGCCTTTCTGGTGGGCTTGAAGATGGAGGCAGGCAGCGAGGATGAGGAGCGGATCGACACGCAAATCCTTCACCGCCTCGATCGGATCGAATCGCTTCTGGAGCAGGATCGGGAGGCCCGTCGGGATATGGGCAAGCCGAAGGAACAGAGCGAATCGCCACCCGGGCGTTAGTCGCGGATTCAGTCCGAGGCGCGGTGGCCGGCTACCAGCGCCCAGTCCCCCAGCGTGCGGAAGGTGGTGACCTCATTGCCGGCGGCCGTCCAGGCGGCGGCCACGGCCTCGGCCTGGTGGCCGAGAATCCCGGAGAGTGCGAACCGCCCACCGGGCTTCAAGTGGCCAGTGAGCATCGGCGCAAGTTCGATCAGGGTGGGGGCGAGAATGTTGGCCAGCAGGCCGTCGAAGCGGATCTCGGCGGGATATTCCTGGGCCAGAAAGAGCTGCAGGCGATCGGGGTCGATGTCGTTGAGCTCGGCGTTGTTGCGGCTGGCGGTGAGCGCCTGGGGGTCGATGTCGGTGCCGTCGACCCGGCCGGCCCCCAGCAGCAGGGCGCCAATGGCGAGAATGCCCGAACCGCAACCGGCGTCCAGCCAGTGCTCTCCGGCGATTCCTTGCTTTTCCAGCCACTCCAAACAGAGTTGGGTGGTCTGGTGCTTGCCGGTCCCGAAGGCGAGTCCCGGGTCGAGCCGAATCGGCAAGCGCCCCGATGCGGTGTCCACCGCTTCCCAGGCCGGCTGGATCAGCAGCCGTTCGCCGATGGGCATGGCGGTGAAGTCGGCCTGCGTGCGCCGGACCCAGTCGTCTTCGTCGAAGGTCTCGTGGCCCAGCCGGTCTAGAAGGGCCGGGCGGATCCGGGCATGCAGCGCGCCAACGATCGCTGCCGGCGAAACGGTGCCGTCGAACAGGCCGACCACGCGCACTTCGGCCCACAGTGGGGACTCGCCCGGCGCGGGCTCGAGGACGGGGTCGTCACCTAGCTCCTCGAGCGTCACGCACAGCGCGCCGGCGTCACCGAGTGCCGCCTCGCAGTCCTCGACGTCCTGCTGTGGCACGTCCAGCCAGAGGTGTTGCCATTCGCCTGCCATCAGTGGGCCTTCACGACAGGCCGAGACGCTTGTGCAGGAAGTGGATATCCATGCCGCCGGCGATGAAATTGCCATCCGCCATCAGTTCGCGGTGCAGCGGGATGTTGGTCTTGATCCCGTCGACCGCCATTTCCTCGAGTGCCCCGTGCATGCGACGAATGGCACCTTCGCGGTCGCCAGCGTGCGTGATCAGCTTGCCGATCATGGAGTCGTAGTAGGGCGGCACGGAGTAGCCGTTGTAGATGTGCGAGTCGACCCGCACGCCGAGCCCGCCCGGGAAGTGCACGCTGCTTATCTTGCCGGGACTGGGCACGAACGTGGCCGGGTCCTCGGCGTTGATGCGGCACTCGACCGCGTGGCCGCGGAATTCCACGTCGTCTTGGGTCAGCGACAGCGGGATGCCGGCGGCAATCGCCAGTTGCTCCTTGACCAGGTCGATGCCGGTGACCATTTCGGTCACGGGATGCTCGACCTGGAGGCGAGTGTTCATCTCGATGAAGTAGAAGTTGCCCTTCTCGTAGAGAAATTCGAAGGTGCCGGCGCCGCGGTAGTTCATCCGCTTGCAGGCCTCGACGCAGACGGCGCCGATCTCGGCGCGTTGCTCGGGAGTGATGCCCGGTGCGGGGGCCTCCTCGATGACCTTCTGGTGGCGGCGCTGCATGGAGCAGTCGCGCTCGCCCAGGTGGATGGCATTGCCCTGCCCGTCGGAGAGTATCTGTACCTCGATGTGGCGCGGGTGTTCGAGGAACTTCTCCATGTAGACCTCGGGATTGCCGAAGGCCGCTCCGGCTTCGCTCTTGGTCATCTCGATGGCGTGGTGAAGATGCGCCTCGGTGTGTACCACGCGCATGCCACGACCACCGCCGCCGCCAGCGGCCTTGATGATCACCGGGTAGCCGACCTCTCGCCCCAGCCGGTGGTTCTCTTCCGCGTCGTCGCTCAGGGCACCCTCGGAGCCGGGGACGCAGGGGACGTTGGCTGCCCGCATGGTTTCCTTGGCGGTGACCTTGTCACCCATCATGCGGATGGACTCGGCGGTCGGGCCGATGAAGATGAAGCCAGACTCCTCGACGCGTTCGGCGAAGTCGGCGTTCTCCGAGAGAAAGCCGTAACCGGGGTGGATGGCCGAGGAATCGGTCAGCTCGGCGGCGGCAATCAGCGCCGGGATATTGAGATAGGACTCGTTGGAGCGCGGCCCGCCGATGCAGACCGACTCGTCGGCGAGGCGGACGTGCTTGAGGTCGCGGTCGGCGGTGGAATGGACCGCCACGGTGCCGATATCGAGTTCCCGGCAGGCGCGCAGGATACGCAGGGCGATCTCGCCCCGATTGGCGATCAGAACCTTGTTGAGCATCTTCGAAAGACTCCTGGAAATACGGGTAGGGCCGAATCGTGTCGCAAGCGGGTTTTACTCGATTACGAACATCGGCTGGTCGTATTCCACCGGCTGACCGTTTTCCACCAGGATCGACTTGATCGTGCCATCGACTTCGGCCTCGATCTGGTTGAACATCTTCATCGCCTCGATAATGCAGATGGTGTCGCCCTTCTTCACGGTGCTGCCGACCTCGACGAAGGGGCTGGCCTCCGGTGATGAGGAGCGGTAGAACGTGCCCACCATCGGCGAGTCGATGGTCTTGCCGCTGGCTTCAGTGGGGGGTGCCTCCTCGGCCGGGGCGGCCGGCGCAGGTGCCGGTGCAGCAGGAGCGGCCGGTGCCGGTGCCTGCATCATCGGTTGTTGCTGCACTCCCCGGGAAATGCGGACGGATTCCTCGCCCTCGCGGATCTCGATTTCGGCGACGCCCGATTCCTCGAGCAGTTCAATCAGCTTCTTGACCTTGCGAATGTCCATGGCGTTTCTCTTGCGGTTTTTGCTTTGTCGGGCGGGCGTTCAGGCGCCCAGGTGTTCGGTCAGGGCGGTCAGGGCCAGCTCGTAGCCAAGCGCGCCCAGCCCGACGATGCTTCCCAGCGCAATGTCCGAAAAATAGGAATGCTGCCGGAACGCCTCGCGGGCATGGATGTTGGAGAGGTGGATCTCGATGAAGGGTCGATCGATAGCCAGCAGGGCATCGCGGATGGCGACGCTGGTATGGGTCCAGGCTCCGGGATTGATCAGCACGCCGTCGATGCCGGTGTCGGCCGCCTGGTGCAGACGGTCGATCGCCTCGCCCTCATGGTTGCTCTGGAAGTGCTCCAGTTGGACGCCAGCGGACGAGGCCGCCCGGTCGAGTCGCGCGGAGATGTCCGCAAGCGTCAGGCGTCCGTAGCGCTCGGGCTCGCGGCTACCTAAGCGATTGAGATTGGGGCCGTTGAGTACCAGAATCCGTTGCATGGAAACTCGCTGCTGGCAGCCACGCCCGCGACGAGACCGTCACGGTCGTGGCCAGTGATTTTTCCGCATTGTGCCGGTTGGCGGTCATGAAGTCCACGTGTTGCCCGGCGTTTTTTTACCGATCGATGCCAATTGGCCGATTTTCCACGAAGTTTATCCTGGATATAGTTTGCGGCGCTGTCTTGGGCGACATCAGCGGGTAGCCACTGCCGTGACGTGGGTGAGGAATTGCTCGGGTGGCTGGTAGCCGACCACCCAGTGCTGGCGGACGCGCTCACCATTGGCATCCCAGAAGATGATGCCGGGCGGGCCGAAGAGATCGAAGCGCTTGAGCAGAGCCTTGTGCTGGGCGTTGTTGGCGGTCACGTCCGCCTGCAGCACCATAAAGCCGTCCAGCGCCTCGATAACGCGCGGATCGCTGAAGGTGTTGTGTTCCAACTCCTTGCAGGACACGCACCAGTCGGCATAGAAGTCGAGCATCACCGGCTGCCCGGCGGCTTTGGCCTGAGCCAGGGCCTCGTCGAGTTCCTGCTCGTTGTCGATCTGGCGGAAAGTCAGTTCGGCTGCTTGGCTGCCACCACTCCCCAGCGAGATGCCGGACAGGGGGGCGAGCGCCGTGCCTTTCGATCCGGCGGCCACGCCGATGAGGATCAATGCCCCCCAGAGTAGCAGCACCACCCCGAGCGATTTCCACAGCTTGAGCCATCCCGAGGCCCCTTCGCGCAGGGATTCGAGGGTGCCCATGTAGACCGCCGAGGCGATGATCAACACGGCCCACAGCAACTGGGTGATGCCGGCGGGCAGGATGCGCTCGAGCATCCAGATCGCCACGCCCAGCAGCAGTACGCCAAACACGCCCTTGACCGCATCCATCCAGGTGCCCGCGCGCGGCATGTACTTTCCACCCAGTGTGCCTACCGCGATCAGGGGCAGACCCATGCCGATCGACAGCGCGAACAACGCCAGCCCGCCGATCACCGCATCGCCGGTCTGGCCGATGTAGATCAACGCTCCCGCCAGGGGCGGTGCCATGCAGGGGCCCACGATCAGTGCTGAGAGAAAGCCCATTACTGCAACGCCGGCCAGGGTGCCGCCCTGCTGGCGATTCTGGGCCTGCATGATCCGTGACTGGACCGAGGAGGGCAGCTGCAGCTCGTAGAAGCCGAACATCGAGAGCGACAGTGCGACGAAAATGGCGGCGAAGATGCTCAAGACCCAGGGGTTCTGGAAGGCCGCCTGCAGATTGGCGCCGAAGAGGCCGGCCAGCACCCCGGCGATGGTGTAGGTGATCGCCATGGCCAGCACGTAGACCAGCGAAAGGACAAAAGCCTTGCGGGTCGTGATGTGCTCGCCATGACCGGCGATGATGCCCGACAGGATCGGGATCATGGGAAAGACGCAGGGGGTCAGCGCCAGCAGCAGGCCGAATACCAAGAAGCCCAGGACGATGGCCCAGACATTACCGGAGATAAGCCGCTGGGTGATCTGGTCTGTCTCCGAACCGACGGCGGGCTGTCTGGAGGCGGCCGCGTCCGTTCCGCCAGCCTGTCCCGCCGCGGTTTCAGCGCCTTCCTCGATGCCCGGCAGATCTTCGAGCGGGGTCAGTTCGTCCAGGCCATCCGGAACAGTGTCGAGGGAGTCGGCGGTGCCGGCGGCCGGGTCAATGCGCCATGCTTTTTCCATCGGCGGGTAGCACAGCCCCATGTCGGCACAGCCCTGGTAGCCAATCACCAGTGTGTAGGGGGTGCTGGCCGTGACGGCCAGTTCGGCCTCGAGTTGATCGTGGAAGACGAAAACCGTGCCGAAATTGGGATCGTCCTTACGCTCCCCTTCGCCGATGTGGGTCGCTCGGATCTCGGCGCCATCAACGCCTGCCTTGATCCGATCCCGGTAGAGGTAGTAGGCGGGGGCGATTTCGAAACGGACATGGACAGAGTCGCCATCCACCGTGATCTCGGGACGGAAGGCCTTTTCGGGGTCCAGCGGCTGGGCGTTGCCACCCATGAGGCCACCCAGGCTGATGCCGCCGTCTCGGGCGTTGGCCGATGCCGGCTCGCTGGAGGGCAGATCGACGACCAGTTCATGGGTTTCGGGCGGGTAACAGACACCGTGGATGTCCGAGCAGCCCTGGTATTCGACCGTGATGCGAGATTCACCGCCAGCACTCGATTCGATCGGAAGGCGAGCAGTGAAGTCGGTCTTGTAGACCGGGGTCTTGCCGAAAACCGGGTCGTCCTCAATGACTGCCTCGGGCAGTTCGACGGCGCCGAGACGCAATTCGTCACTGGCCGATTCGATCTCGAGCTTATCTCGATAGAGGTGGTAGCCCTCGGCGACCTCGAAATCCAGCCGGATCGCACCGTCTTCGGCCTGCGCCTCGACGCCGAAGGCCTCTTCCGGGGAGAGTAGTTCCGGCTGCGCCGCAGCGACGCCGGCCCAGGCCAAGGTTAGCAGGACCAGGACCGCGGTCAGCAGTCGCTGGCGAGCAACGACTGAGGGGAAGGTGGGCGTCAGGGACTGGTTTGAACGCATTGTTGTACCCATTCTGAGTAGGATTGGCTGCTCTGCGCCGGCAGGATGACCACCTCGGGACATTCGTAGGGGTGCAGACGCTCTATCGCCGCCTTGAGGTCGTCGATACGGTCAAGGCTGGTCTTCATGTGAAGCTGGTACTCCTCGTCGCGGCAGACCTTTCCCTGCCACCGGTAGGCCGAGACCACCGGTCCCACCCGGTTCACGCAGGCGATCAATCCTTCGTCGAGAAGACGGCCACTGAACTCGTCGGCGGCGTGGGAGTCGTCCAGGGTGGTGATTACCAGTGCTATTGTGCTCTGCTCAATCGTCATTACAGTCCATCGCAAGGTGGAGCGCTTTCTCGGGATCGTCTGGCGAGGCGCCAGGGTTGGGCCCGGTTGTCGGGCACGAGTTCCGTGGAGAGCGTAGCGTTCCAATCGTTAGTCGGCAAACAAATCAACATTAAGTAGAGCAAATGCGCAAACTGTCCGGATTCATTCTCCTGCTGCCCCTGATCGAGCTGGTGCTGCTGATCGCCATGGGTGCGGCCATGGGCTTTCTTCCCACGCTGTTGTGGATCGTGGCCACCGGTGTCTGGGGGGTCTGGCTGATGCGCACCGCCGGGCCGAACGCCATGGCGCGTGCCCGTCGGGAAATGGCCCAGACGGGCCGTGGCGAGGTCGACGGGCTGGGGGTGGCGGCCAACTTTGTTGGCGGCCTGATGCTGCTGGTGCCCGGGCCGATCACCGACCTGTTCGGCCTGGTGCTGGTGACCCCCTTCCTACGTCGGCTCGCCTTCGGGGCCTGGCTCGCCGGACATCTGCAGCATGTGGTGGTCGAGCGCGGTGGTTTCGGCAACGGCCCCACGGCTCGTGGCGGTGGCAATGTCTTTGACGGTGAGGCAGAGGACGTCACCCATCGCGAACGTGAACGCGAGCGTTTGGAGCGCGACGACTGGCGTTGACCAGGGCGGGATCGCCCCACGACTCAGTGGCTCGCCGTCTCCGTGCCCAGAATCCTTTTGGCCAACGCCCGGCCGTTTTCCAGACAGTCGCCCACGGCAATGCCGTCTCGCCAGTTGCCGATGAGTGACAGTCCCGGGTGATGCGACAGTGCCTGGTCCAGTCGCTCTACCCGGGCCAGGTGCCCCAGCTCGTACTGCGGGATGGCCTTGGGCCAGCGATTGACTCGTTGCCACACCGGCGGACCCTCGATGCCGAGTAGACCGCCCAGATCATTGACCACCTGGCGTGCCATTTCCTCATCGCTCATTTCGAAGGCATCGGGGTCCTGCCGACCGCCGATGAATGCCGTGATCAGCTTGTGGCCTTCCGGTGCGCGATCCGAAAACAGCGTTGAAGAAAACAGGGCGCCCAGGCTGCGGCGCTGTTCGCGCCGGGGGATGAGCACACCGAAGCCGTCCAGCGGGTGGGCGATCAGCCCTGGCGGGAATCCCAGGGCCACGGCGGCAACCGGGGGATAGACGATCTCGTCGAGCGGCTCGGCCAGCATTGGATCGAGCGGGGCGAGCAGCTTGGCGCTGACGTGGGCCGGCGTCGCCAGGACGAGATGTCGCGCCTGCCAGATCTCCCCGCGGGCATCCTCGACCTGCCAACCCCCGCCATGGGGGCGCACCGACTGGATGGCATGATCGCAATGGATGGCCGCGTTCGGTTGGGCGTCGATGTGCTCGGCCAGCCGGTCGGTGAGTGTCTGGATGCCCTGGGGAAAGCTGATCAGCTTGCCGCGCCAATCGCTGGGCATCTTCTCTGTGCCTGCCTTTGCCCGCTGGCGGGCTTGACGCATGGCGGCGAGCCCGCCCCGAATCAGTGACCCGTGCTCGCGCTCAAGCGCATGGAGCTTGGGCATCGCTGCTTTGACCGACAGCCGACGCGGATCGCCGGCGTAGACGCCCGAGACGAACGGGTCCACCAGGTAGTCGAGAATATTGCGGCCCAGGCGCCGCTCGACAAAAGCGGCCAGGCTTTCTTCCTGGTGACCTTTCGGCGGCTTGACCCAGGGCTCACGCAGGATCTTGCCCCAGCTGCCCAGCCCGATGATGGGGTTGAAGGGGGCATTGAGGGGGTGCGTGGGCAACGCCAGTGTCCTGCCACCCTTGGCGATGTAGCGTTTCTTGCCCGCCGCCCCGGCAAACACCGCCTCGCCGTCGAGATCCAGCTCGCACAGGAGCTCGTAGAGCGGCGGCTTGACCATCAGGGTGTTGGGACCGATCTCGATCTGCCAGCCGTCTTCTCGCTGGCTCTGGATATTGCCGCCGGGGGTGGGCCGTTGTTCGAGCACGGTGACGGCGTGTCCGGTTCGTGCCAGTTCCCAGGCGGCCGCCAGGCCGCTGGCGCCAGCACCGATGACGAGCGTCTCCGCGGCTTTTGCGGCGGCCGGGTCGGTGTTTTTCTCAGTCGCGGTCATGGTCTCTTCATCTAAGCTTGAGGTTGTCGGCTGCCCGGTGTGCGGCTATGGAAGCAAGCGGGCAGAGTGTACTCTAACCGCTCAAATCCACTTGGACAGTGATGCTGTCAGGGACCGTATGGACGAATCGCACGCAGTGGGCGGCACGAACCGCCCCGAAGGGCTTCCCCGCGCCGTGGTGTTGGGCGGCACCGGCTTTGTTGGGCGCTACCTGGTTCGGGAGCTATCTCACAAAGGCTACGAAGTGGTGGTGCCTAGTCGGCATGCCGCTCGCCATCGCGACATGGCGTTGTGGCCAAGCGTAGTGCTTTGCGACATGAATACGCCGGCCGATTCCGATCTGGCCACGCAGCGCGATACCCCGGCGTTGCCGCAGCTGCTGGAAGGAGCGGATCTGCTGGTCAATCTGGTGGGCATCCTCAACGAGCCGCGTCACAACGGCAAAACCTTCGAGCGGGTGCACATCAAGCTGGCCAAGGCCGCCTTGCGGGCCGCCGCCGATGCGGGTGTGCCCCGTTATCTGCACATGAGCGCGCTTGGCGCCGACGAGGAAGAAGGCACAAGCTTCTATCAGCGCAGCAAGGGCAAGGCGGAGAACTGGGTGCATCGCTTCGGCCGCAAGCACGACATCGCGGTGACCAGTTTCCGTCCGTCGGTCATCTTCGGTCCTGGCGATTCATTCCTGAACCGTTTTGCCGATCTTGCCCGGATAATGCCGGGCGTATTCCCGCTCGCCTGTGCGGGGGCCCGGTTCTCGCCGGTCTACGTCGGCGACGTTGTCGACCGGTTCGTGCGCGCCATCGACGATGAGAGCACCTTCGGCGAGCGCTATGACCTCTGTGGACCCCACGACTATTCGCTGGGTGATCTGGCGCGCTACGCCGCCCGCACCAGCGGCCATCCACGTTGGGTCATCGGTCTGCCCGACTGGCTTTCGCGCGTACAGGCGCGGTTGCTGGAATTTTTGCCCGGCAAGCCGTTCAGTCGGGACAATTACGATTCCCTGCGTCGTCCCAATGTCTGTTCACCCGACCATCCGCGTGAACCCACCCGGCTCGAGGACGTTGCCCCGGACTATCTCGGGAACGCATCCCGCCGTCACGACTGATCCCGGCGGACCGCCCGTCTGGCAGTGGCGTGGCGCGTCAGCAGTATTCGGGAGTGGTAGGATTGCAGACCTTGCTGAGCGCGTCCTGAACGACCTCGAATGCCTGCCCGGCTCGGCGAGCGGGGCATGGTGTCGTTCAGGGTTTCGCTGATCGAAACCGCACATTATGTTCTGCATCTTCCCGATCCAACGCCGGTCGCCCTGGCGGCCGCCGATGGGTCTTTTGAATCCAAGCATCGAGAGGTCTGACTGTGGAATCCGAACCGACTCCCCCCGCCGCGCGACGTTCGGGCGACGTCGAGCACTACTTCGAGCACATCCTTTTCGGCAGCCGCTGGATCATGGCGCCGGTCTACTTCGGGCTGGTCGGAGCGATGCTCATCCTGCTGGTGAAATTCGGTTTCGAGCTCTGGCACCTGGTCAGCCACGTGTTCGTGCTCAAGGAAAGCGAGATCATCATCGGTGTACTGACGCTGGTGGACGTGGCCCTGATCATGAACCTGCTGATCATCATCATCTTCTCTGGCTACGAGAACTTCGTCTCCAAGATGGAGGATCTCCACAGCCACCGTGACCGGCCCGAATGGATGGGTCACATCAGCTTCACGGATCTCAAGATCAAGGTGATCGGCTCGATCGTCGCCATCTCGGGGATCGAGTTGCTCAAGTCGTTCATGAACGTCGAGAACCTGACCGATCGCCATCTGGCCTGGATGGTGGGGATTCACCTGACCTTCGTCGCCTCGGGCGTGCTCTACGCTGCCATGGACCGGTTGCAGGGCAAGGGGCACTAAACGCCGGGCGCTCTCGTTGCCGTCGGCCGATCGGCGACTGGTACGCGAGTCTCGATGTAGGCTTCATCCGTGCGACGGTGGCGTGCCGAACGATCTTGTGGTGTCACCCCGTTTGGTCGCGCAGGGTGACGAAGGTCTCGTAATTGGCCAGAAACAGGTCGGTCAGTTCGGGATCGAACTGCCGGCCGCGCTCTTCCTCGAACAGCGCCCGGATGTGTTCGTCGGCCCAGGCCGGTTTGTAGGCGCGGGCGAATGACAGGGCATCGAAGACGTCGGCGATGGCCACCACGCGTCCCTCCAGCGATATGCCGTTCCCTGCCAGGCCGCGCGGATAACCGTTGCCGTCCCAGCGCTCGTGATGCTCATGGGCAATGCGGGCGGCGGCCTGCAGTAGTGGTCGGCCCGAGGCTTGCAGGATCTCGTGGCCCCGTGATGTATGCGTCTTGATCTCATTGAACTCCGCGTCGGTCAGGCGGCCGGGCTTGTTGAGGATGTGGTCGGGGATCGCGATCTTGCCCACGTCATGCAGTGGCGAGGCCTGGTAGATGGAGTGCACCTGCGTATCCGGCAGACCGACCAGACCGGCCAATTGTCGGCTGTAGGCTGCCACGCGCGCGACGTGGTTGCCGGTTTCCTTCGAGCGGGCCTCGCATAGTTCGCCCAAAAGGCGCACCAGATCGGTCTGGGTGGATTCGAGCTCGCGGTTAAGCCCGCGGATCTGATGCAGCCCTTCCGCCACCTGGCCTTCCAACTGTTCCTGAAAGGCGTCCTGCATCCGGGCGAAACGCGCCTTGTAGCCCTGCATGAACCAGCTGAGGACGGCGAGGAAGAAGAGCGCGGTCAGCTGGCTGCCCAGTGCCGTGTCGGTGTACATCAGTGGCAGCACGCGGGTCCAGTGGAGGGTGTAGACGCCCGTCACCAATAGCAGAAAGGAGGCGTCCCAGAGCACCAGGCTCCGCGGCCGATCGACGAGGAACGCCGCGATGGGTGGAAAGAGCAGCATCCAGAGGATGTCGAAAGTCTCGATCTGGCCGATGAAGGCGAAGCTGAGCAGGTAGGGCATCAATGCGGCCAGATACCAGCGCTTGGCCACCTACCAGCCCCATCTGGACTGTATCCACCAGGAGATGCCCACGGCGCCCAGCATCAGCGCATGCACCGCCGAGAAAACCGGCCGCTCGATGAACAGATTGGCCACCAGAGACAAGACCAGCAGGCCGACATTTACCGCCAGAAAGCGACGAAAGTGCAGGCCGGGATCAGGGCGTGTCATCACCCTGGTGCGTTCGGGGGAGCGGTCGGTGCTCCCGTCGCCTGGCGGGGGCATGGCCTCTCGGGTCATGAGTATCGCTCGGTGCGGGCCCGATGCGGGCCCTGTTTCGGACAAGGGTTCAAATCAAATACTCGATTGCCGTATCCCGGGAGAGAAATCCGCTGGGTGAGGCGCTGGCCGCATAGGCCCCGGATTGGAGTATCGCCACCCAGTCGCCCGGCGCCAGCGACGGCAGGGCCTGGGACTTGCCGAGCACGTCCAGCGGGGTACACAGCGGTCCGGCCAGGTCGACTTCCTCGGTGGCCGGCTCGTCCATACGATCGACCGCCACCAGTGGCCAGTTGCGCCGCAGCACCGCCCCGAGGTTGCCCGACAGGGCCAGATGATGGTGCATGCCACCATCGCAGAGCAGATAGGTCGTGCCACGGGAGATCTTGCGATCGACCACCCGCGTGAGATAGACGCCGGCGCCGGCCACCAGGAACCGGCCCAACTCCAGCCGGGCGTCGATCCTGATGCCCTCACGCTCGCCCAACGCGCGGATACGGTTTCCCAGTCGGCTGAACGTCGGTGCCAACTGCGCCAGGTCCAGCGGTCGATCACCCGGATGATAGGCCACACCCAGTCCCGGGCCGACGATCAGCTCGCGGGGGGTGAATGCCGTGGTCAACTGCCACTGCTCGAGCAGATCCATCCAGGCATCCAGCGCCTTGCCGATGGCATCGCTGTCGAGGCTTTGCGAGCCGGCGAACAGATGCAGCCCGACCAGATCGATACCTGCCTCGGCAAGCTGGTGACGTCGTTCCAATAGGGCGGGGATGGCTTCGCTGTCGATGCCGAAGGGCCGCGCCCCGCCTCCCATGTGCATGCCCGAGCCCTTGAGTCCGAACGGCGGGTTGACCCGCAGGGCCACGCGGGCCTGGCATCCTACGGTCTGTGCCGCCGCGGCGATGCGCTCGATCTCGCCGGTCGACTCGGCATTGATGGTGATGCCCTGCTCGATGGCGAAGCGATGTTCGGCGCGCGACTTGGCCGGTCCGGCGATCGACAGCTGCTGGCCGGGCTGGGCCATGCCCTGCGCCAGCTGCATTTCCGCGAGCGAGGCACAGTCGAAACCGTCGATCAATCCGGCCATGTGCCGGACCAGCGGGGCGAAGGGGTTGGCCTTGATCGCGTAATGGATGCCCAGTTCTGCCGGCAAGTGGTCCCGCAGGTGGGTGACCGCCCGGTCGAGGCAGCGACGGTTGTAGAGGAAGGCCGGTGTGTGCGGGATCCGCGCCGACAGGGGCTGACCGTCGATCGACAGGGCCTGCTCACTACCCCAACAGTCGGCCAGCGGCCCGAGGGTCTGGGCGAGTACCTCACAGCCGGTAGCGCCGGGTTTCGGATCGGGCGGGGTCATCAAGTCAGGCCTCCTTGAGGGCGAGCCGGTCGAGTTTGCCATTGTTCGAGCGGGGCAGGGCGGCATGCGCCTGGATCTTTGCAGGTTGCTGATGGCCGGCCAGGTGGATGCGCAGGTGATGGCGGAGCGCCTCCATGTCCGCCTCTGCCGGGGCCACGTGCAACACTAGCCGCTGGTTGCCGCTGGCCGGATCGGGCAGCCCCAGGGCCACGGCCTCCTCCACGCCCGGGGCGTCCAGGGCTACCGTCTCGATCTCCTCGGGGCTGATGCGAAAGCCGGCAACCTTGATCTGTTCATCCAGCCGCCCGGCGAAGAACAGGCGGCCTTGGGCATCCATGTGCACGCGATCGCCGCTGAAAACCACGCGTTGGTCATCGGGATGGGGCCAACCGGCCAGCGGCGGGCGAAAGCGAGCCCGACTCCCTTCGGGGTCGTTGATGTAGCCCAGGGCGACCAGGGGTCCTCCCTGGACGAGTTCTCCGGTCTGTCCCGGTTCGAGGAGTCTTCCCGCCGCGTCCACCAGGCCAATGGGGGTTTGGGGGAGGGCATAGCCGATGGAATCGGGATGCCGGTCGACCTCCTCCGGTGGCAGGTAGGTGGCCCGAAAGCCCTCGGTCAGGCCGTACATCAGGAACAGCTCGGTCTCCGGCCGCGCCGCGCGCAAGCGCCGGATGGTCGCGACCGGCAGGCTGCCACCGGAGTTGGTCACCGCGCGCAGGGCGGGCGCCTCGGCCAACCAGGGCTGCCGGGCCAGCGGGATCAGCAAGCCGGGCGTGCCGGCCAATATCGTCGCCTTCTGCCGCAACAACGGGCGCTTGAGGTCGGCGGGCAGCAGGTAGTCGTCCAGATAGACCGCCGCGCCCCGCAGCAGGCCGGTGGTCACCTGCGAGAAGCCGTAATCGAAGGCCAGGGGCAGGATGGCGGCCAATACGTCGTCCGCGCCCAGCCCGAGATAGTCGGCAACGATGCGTGCCCCGGTGTTCAGGTTGCCCTCGCTGACCATGACCCCTTTGGGCAGGCCGGTGCTGCCGGAGGTGAAGAACAGCATCGCCAGCCGCTCTGGACGGGCGTCCTGTCGGTCGGCTCGCGGCAGAGGGCTTTTCTGGACCGGCGGGTCGACGGTCAGGGGGGCGTCGGGCGACGCGGCAGCCAGCCAGTGCCAGGCACCCTCGGCGTTCCGGTCGGGTTGCCATTGGGCCAGACGTGGCCGGTCGACCAGCAGCCCTTTCGCCCCACATTGTCGCAGTTGGTGGGCCACCTGCTCGGTGCGCAGGCCCGGGTGGGCCGGGGCCGGGACGATGTCTCCGGCAAGCATGGCCAGCAGCCAGACCACCGTCTGCGTGTCCTTGCCCGCCCAGAGCACCACCCGGTCGCCGGCTTCCAAACCGAGGCGATCGAGTGTCGCGCGCGCCGCGGCAATGCGACCGGCGAGGGTGGCGTAGTCGAGCCATTCGCGTCGATCGCCCAGGGCGTTTGCCGAGGGCCGTCCCTCGGCGTGCCGGGCAATGGCGGTGATCAGGTCGAGAGGCATGGGCGAACGGTCTTGGCCAGTGTCCGGACGGGGCAGGTATACTCTGCGGTCATTCGGGATGTGCGACGCCCCGAGCCCGGCGGGAGGAAACCCGGGGCTCGGACAGGCGCGCAGTTTACCATGCCCCGAAGCGCGGCCTGCGGGCGCGCGGTTCGGTGGAAAGCATCTATTGGCAACAGCTTCAGGTTGGGTTTATGGCGGGCAACACCTTCGGCACCCTGTTTCGGGTCACGACATTCGGCGAATCTCACGGGGCGGCGCTCGGCGCGATTGTCGATGGCTGTCCGCCGGGCCTGCCGCTGACCGAGGAAGACCTGCAGGCCGATCTCGATCGGCGCCGCCCTGGCACTTCCCGCCACACCACCCAGCGGCGCGAACCCGACCGGGTGCGCATTCTCTCCGGCGTTTTCGAGGGCGAGACCACCGGGACCCCGATCGGGCTGTCCATCGAGAACGTCGATCAGCGTTCCAAGGACTACTCCAAGATCAGCGAGCAGTTCCGCCCGGGCCATGCCGACTACAGCTACCGCATGAAATATGGCCGGCGTGACTACCGCGGCGGCGGGCGCTCCTCGGCGCGCGAGACGGCCATGCGGGTGGCCGCCGGGGCGATCGCCAAGAAGTGGCTGGCCGCGCGTTATGGCGTGTCGGTGCGAGGGCACCTCTCGCAGCTCGGTCCCATCCGCCTCGACGAGGCCTGTTTCGACTGGCAAGCGGTGGGCGAGAACCCGTTCTTCTGGCCCTGCGCCGCCCAGGTGCCGGAGCTCGAATCGTTCATGGACGACCTGCGCCGTTCCGGCGACTCGGTCGGCGCGAAGGTTACGGTTCGCGCCGAAGGCTGCCCGCCGGGCTGGGGTGAGCCGGTGTTCGACCGTCTCGATGCCGAGATCGCCCACGGCTTGATGAGCATCAACGCCGTCAAGGGAGTGGAGATCGGTGACGGCTTCGACTGCGTCGATGCGCGCGGCACGCAGTTTCGCGACGAGATCAGTCCCGATGGGTTCCTGAGCAACCACGCCGGCGGCATTCTCGGCGGTATCTCCAGCGGCCAGGATATCGTCGCCCATCTGGCACTGAAGCCCACCTCCAGCATCCGTCTGCCCGGCCAGTCCGTGGACGTGTCGGGACAGTCCTGCGAGGTGGTGACTACCGGCCGGCACGACCCCTGCGTCGGCATCCGGGCCACTCCGATTGCCGAGGCCATGCTTGCCCTGACCCTGATGGACCACGCGCTGCGCCAGCGCGGCCAGTGCGGCGATGTCGATCCCGAAACCCCGGTGGTCCCGGCCGGGGGCCACCCGCCGCGGGGCGAATGAGCCGCGGAGCGGCCGACGCGAACGGGGTGGCGGACCTCAACCCCATCCGACTGGGCTACTTCGCCTTCTTTCTCGGGCTGGGCATTTACCTTCCCTATTTCAGCCCTTACCTGATCGAACAGGGCTTCACGCCCGATACGGTCGGCGCCATGCTGGCGATGGTGATGGCCGCCAAACTGTTCGCGCCGCCGTTGCTGGGCTGGCTGGTGGACCACAGCGGCCGGTTGATCGTCTGGCTGATCATGGCCACGGTCGTCAGCGCCTTCCTCGCCGCCGGCCTGGCATTGCTCGCCGGGATGGACAGCGGCCTGATCGGCTGGCTGGTCGTCCTGCTGCTTTTCGGCTTTTTCTGGCAACCCCTGCTCTCGCAACTGGACGTGGCCGCCCTGCGGCTCACCGGTCCCGAACCGCAACGCTACCCCGCGCTGCGTGCCTGGGGGTCTATCGGTTTCATCGTCGCCTCGGTGGGGCTGGGTGCCCTGATTGACCGCATCGGGCTGAGTTTCGTTCCATGGATCATGGCCCTGACCCTGGTGGGTCTGGCCGTGGTCCTGATGCGTGTGCCCGAGCCGGGCGTGCCGCGCCATGACCAGGTGTTTCCCGTGTCGATCCGCGCGCGCCTCAAGGAACCGGCCATGCTGGGTTTTTTCGCCGGCCACTTCCTGATCAATCTCTCCCATGGTGTCTACTACGCTTTTTTCAGTGTCCACCTGGCCGAGCTGGGCTATTCGGCCACCGCCATCGGGCTGTTGTGGGCCCTGGGCGTGATCGCGGAGATCGTGCTGTTCTTTCTGCTGCCGGGGCTGCGTAACCGCTTCGCTCCGCTGGGCCTGTTGCTGATCGCCATAGGCTTGATGGCGCTGCGCTGGTTGCTGATCGGTTTTCAGGCGGACGTGATCGGCTGGCTGCTGTTCGCCCAGCTGCTCCACGCGGCAAGCTTCGGTATGACCCATGCGGTGGGCATCTGGGTGATCGATCACCAGTTCCCCGGTCGGGCTCATGCCCGTGGCCAGGCCACTCTCTCGGCGATCAGTTACGGCGGCGGCGCGGCGCTGGGCCTGTACCTCGCCGGCCTGCTGTGGGGTAGAGTAGGCGCCGAGATCGCCTTTGCCGCCATGACGGCGGCCAGCCTGATCGCGCTGGGCGTGATGCTGGCGAGCCGGCGGGTGGTGCGCTGGTCGCCGGCCGCCCATGAAGCCCGTGCCGGTGGCTAATTCGCAGGGAGGATGCCTTGAACAGACCGTCGGATCGTGATCGTCCCATCCAGCCTGCCGCCAGCGTGGCGGCCGCGGACTG